>DATFPO010000100.1:0-4358 GCA_035264745.1 Solirubrobacteraceae bacterium
ACGGGCCACCCGCCTGGGTGAGCAGCACGGCCGCGAACACGATCGCGGCCACGGCGGCCAGCGCCACCGGGATGAGCCATCCCGGCCGGCGTCCGCGACGCGGCCCTGCCGGAGCCGGACGCGGGGCGGCGGTCGGCGCGAGCGCCGGCGAAGGGTCGGGAGCCGGCGGCGAAGCGGGCTCGGCCTGTGGGGGGACGGCCGGGGACGGCGCCGGTTGCGTCGAGGCCGGCGCGCGGTCGCCGAGCAGCGCCGATTCCAGCTCCGCCACCAGCCGTCCGGCCGTGGCGGGACGGTCCGCGGGGTCGCGGGCCATGCCCCGCCGCAGCACGGCGGCCGCCGGCGCAGGCGCCTGCGGCCATGCCTGACGCAGGTTGGGCGGAGGGTCCTCGGTGGCGCTGCGCGCAATCGCCACCGGCGTCTCTCCCTCCCGAGCCTTGCGTCCGGACAGGGCCTCGAAGGCCACCGCGGCCAGCGCGTAGATGTCCGATGCCGGGCCGGCGTCCGCGCCCGCAAAGAGCTCCGGCGCGAGATAGCGGGCCGTCCCCACGACGGCTCCGGTCTGAGTGACCCGGGTCATCTCCGCCGCGGACGCGATCCCCAGGTCGGCCAGCTTCACCGTGCCGGCATCTCCGAGCAGGATGTTCGACGGCTTGATGTCGCGGTGGATGACTCCCCGCTCGTGCAGGTGGTCGAGGCCCGCAGCCGCGGCGCCGAGGATCTCCAGCGCCCGGCTCGGCTCGAGCCGCCCGTCCCCCAGCGCCTCGGCGAGCGTCCGGCCCTCGACGTACTCCATGACCAGCAGCAGGTCGTCGTCGACCGGCAGGACGTCGTAGACGGCGACCAGGTTGGGGTGGCTGATCGAGGCGCCGATCCGCGCCTCGCGCCGGAAGCGGCCGCTGAACCCGGCCACGCGCTCGACATGCAGGCGCTTAATCGCCACCCGGCGGCCGAGCACGCAGTCCTCCGCCACGACGACCGAGGCCATGCCGCCCGTGCCGACCGAATGCAGCACCCGGTAGCGCCCGCCGATGGTCTGGGAAGCCGTGGCCATGCCCGCGTGCTACCCGCTGAGCCATCCGGCCACGCGCTCGGGCGGCGAGCCTAGGCCTCGCCGGCGCGGTCGCAGAGGCGCCACACTTGTGGGTCGAGCCACACCCGACCGAGGAGCGCCATGAGCACGACGACCGACACCAGCCGGGGCCGGGAACGCGTCCGGATCGAGCCCGGCGCCAAGCGGATTCGCGCCTACCTGGGCGGCGAGGTGGTGGTCGACACGACGCGCCCAGTGCTGGTCTGGGAGGCGCCCTACTACCCGACCTACTACTTCCCCGCCGCCGATGTGCGGGCGGACCTGCTGGAGGCGGACGGAGGCGACACGACCTCGCCCGGCCGGGGCGAGGGCCGGACCTTCACGGTCTCAGCGGGCGGCAGGGAGGCGCCCGGGGCCGCGCTGGGCTACGAGGACTCGCCGATCCCGGAGCTCAACAGCCTGATCCGGCTGGAATGGAGCGCCATGGACGCCTGGTTCGAAGAGGACGAGGAGGTGTTCACCCACCCGCGTGACCCGTACACCCGGGTCGACATCCTCCCGAGCTCGCGCCACGTCCGGATCGAGGTCGACGGCGAGACCGTGGCCGAGTCGACCAGCGCCAGGTTCCTGTTCGAGACCGGCGCCCCGGTCCGGCACTACCTACCCAAGCCGCACGTGCGCCTGGAGCTGCTCACCCCGAGCGACACCGTGACTCACTGCCCGTACAAGGGCCGGGCTGAGCACTGGTCGGTGCGCGCGGGCGGCGCCGTCCACCGAGATCTGGCGTGGACGTATCCCACCCCTCTGCCCGAGAGCCAGCGGATCGCCGGGCTGATCGCCTTCTACGACGAGCGGGTCGACACCTACGTCGAGGGCGTGCAGCGGGAGCGGCCAAAGACGAAGTTCACCTGAGCGAAGGGCCCGTGGGCCTGCGTGCGCCGGTCAGGTCGCGGCGGCGCCGTCGGCCGCGCGGCGCAGCGCCGCGATGTCGAGCTTGCGCATCGGCAGCATCGCCTGCATCGCGCGCTGGGCGCGCTCGGGGTCGGCGTCGCTGAATAGCTCGTCCATCCCCTTCGGCGTCACCTGCCACGACAGGCCGTAGCGATCCTTGAGCCAGCCGCACGGGCCCTCCTCCCCGCCGGCGGACAGCCGCTCCCAGTAGTAGTCGACCTCGTCCTGGGTGTCGCAGCTGATCTGAAGGGAGACGGCCTCGTCGAACTTGAACTCGGGGCCGCCGTTGATGGCGATGAAGCGCTGCCCCTCCAGCTCGAACTCGACGGTCATCACCATGCCGGCCGGTCGCGGCGCGCCCTCGGGAAAGTGGGCGACCTCGACGATGCGTGAGTCCCTGAACACCGAGGTGTAGAAGGCGGCGGCCTCCTCGGCCTCGTTGTCAAACCACAGGTTGGGCGTGATCTTCTGCTGCATGGGCGGGTCCTCTCGTGGGCGAACGGTCCACCGGATGGATATCGCAGGTCGAGACCGTCGTCGCCGGCCGGATCATCGCGGGCTCCCGAAGCCCTGCAGGTAGGCCGGCGTCCTTGCTGGCAAGCTACACCCGATGGTCGTCGACGTGTGGATGCAGCATCCGACGCCCGGCTTCCTCGAGCACGACATGTTCGAGTCGCTGCGCCGCTGGACGGGAGCGCAGTGGCCGCGCGAGGAGATGGCGATCGAGCGGACCGTCGCGGCGATGGACGACGCGGGCGTCGACTTCGGGCTACTCAGCGCCTGGCATGCGCCCGAGGGCGTCCTCATCGGCAACGACCAGGTGGCGGCGTGGGTCGGGGCCCATCCCGACCGCTTCGCCGGGGTGGCCGCGGTCGACCTCGACCGGCCGATGGAGGCGGTCCGCGAGCTGAGGCGCTGCGTGACCGAGCTGGGCTTCAAGGGGCTGCGCGTGGTGCCGTGGCTGTGGGGGGCGCCGCCCACCGATCGCCGCTACTACCCGCTGTACGCGGCCTGCGTGGAGTTGGGCGTCCCGTTCTTCACCCAGGTAGGCCACACCGGCCCGGTACGCCCGTCGGAGACAGGACGCCCGATCCCGTACATCGACCAGGTCGCGATCGACTTCCCCGAGCTGGTGATCATCGGGGGTCACATCGGCTATCCCTGGACCGAGGAGATGGTGGCCGTCGCCCGCAAGCACCAGAACGTCTACATCGACACCTCGGCGTACACGGCCAGGCGCTACCCGCCCGAGCTGGTCCGGTACCTGAAGAGCAACGGCGGGCGCCGCAAGGTGCTGTTCGGCACCAACTACCCGATGATCGCTCCCGGCCAGGCTCTGGAGCACCTCGACGCCCTGGAGCTCGACGACGAGACACGGGAGCTGTTCCTCGGGGGCAACGCCCAGCGCCTGCTCGAGCTCGAGGAGCGGGTCCCCGTCTGAGGCGGTAGGTTGCCGGGGTGACCGCCGGGCGCTGGCTGCCGATCCTCCTGATCGCGGCGGGCGTCATCCTGCTGGCCGGCGCGATCACCTACTTCGTCGTTCCGGCCCAGGGGCTGCCGTCTTTCATGGGCTTCATCCCCGGCTCGGACGTGATCCGCTGGAAGCGGGGACTGGTCTTCCTGGCGCTGGCGCTCGGCTGCCTGTTCTTCGGCGTCAGGCGGGCGCGTGCCGGTCGTACCCGGACGCCCTAGGCAGCCGAGAGATCCTCAGGCGTTCGAACAGCGCGCGCAGCCGCCTGTACTGGGTGCCGACCAAGGCGATGAACCCGGCCAGGACTCCGATCAGACCGATGGTGAGATAGGCAGCAGCCCGGGGCCTGGCGTGGAACAGGTCCACCCAGACCGCGGCGGGCAGGCACCACAAGCCGATCAGCACCGCGAGCAGGAGGCCCAACCCCAGCCAGGCGGCCAGGTACCCGAGCCAGGTCCGAATGCGATTCACGGGTCGCAACACGATCAGCCTCTGCCCTATCGATACTCGCGCCCTGAGGCCAAAGTATCGCTCCCGGGCGCTGCGAGATCCACCCCACTCGGCTCGACACGGGGGGCAGACGGTTAGGGGCCCGACGCCTCGGGTCCGGCCGCACACGACGAGCCGTGCACCGGGTTCGGGTCCTGCACTTCACCGATCCGGGTCCGTGGGCCTACTGCGCCCGGCCGGCCCACGCCCGGCTGCGCTGGCGCTTCGGGGACCAGCTGTCCTGGCGGCTGGTGCTCATCGGCCTGGTCTAGAGCGCGCAACTTCGACCCCGGGGCGTGCACCAGCAGGCCAACCGGGTGGCGGCGATGGCGCGCCGCCGCCGCCTCGTGGCTGGCGTCCCTCCTCGCCCTCTGCCTTGGCTAGAGTGCCGCCGCCCAGGCTGAAACGTCCGGTCCG
>DATFPO010000101.1:0-4030 GCA_035264745.1 Solirubrobacteraceae bacterium
CGGTGACGTGGCTGAACGCCCGCACCGCATAGGCGGCCCCCACCCGCAGCACGCCATTGCCGGCCAGCACCACCGGTCGGTCGGCGTCCTGGATCAGCCGCGCCGCCTCCTCGATCTCCGCGCCCGAGGGCTCCGGCCGCCGCTGCCCCGTCTTGACCGGAAGGGGCTCGGCGTCCAGCGGCGCCTCCATCACGTCCTCGGGCAGCTCGAGGTGCGTGGGCCCGGGCTTCTGGGACTGGGCCACCTTGAACGCCTTGCGCACCGCCTCGGGAATCATCGCCGGCGAATTGAGCCGCGCATTCCACTTGGTGATGGGACGCATCATCGACACCAGGTCGATGTACTGGTGGGACTCCTTGTGCATGCGGCCGAGGTCGCCCTGCCCGGTGAGCGCCACCACCGGAGCGTGGTCGAGGAAGGCGTCGGCCAGCCCGGTGACCAGGTTGCAGGCGCCCGGTCCCAGTGTGCCCAGGCACACGCCGGGCGATCCGGTCAGGCGTCCGTACATGTCGGCCATGTAGGCGGCGCCCTGCTCGTGGCGCACCGGGACGAACTCCACCGCGCCCTCGGCCAGCGAGCGATTGAGGTCGAGGGTCTCCTCGCCGGGAATGCCGAACACGTAGCGAACGCCCTCCGCCTCCAGGCAGTGGACGAACACGTCGGAGGCGGTACGCTGGCTCACGAGGATCTCGGGTGGTGATGCATCGTCGGTTGACGCTATCACCGAAACTTAGACGTCCTAACCGTGTCCTCGCGCCGTCGTATGCGTCGTCTCGTTCTGGCCGTCTGCTCGTTGGCCGCGACCGTGTTCGCACCGCCGGCCTCCGAAGCCTCGTCGCGCCCGGGGCCGAGCCACCCCGTCCTGATCATCCGGGGGGCCGGCTTCGGGCATGGCCTGGGCATGAGCCAGTACGGCGCCCGCGGCTATGCCCTGCACGGCCGCGGCTACCGGTTCATCCTGCGCCACTACTACTCGGGGACGCGGCTGGCGCGGGTCTCGACCACCTACCCGGTCAGGGTCCTGCTGCAGTCCGGCGTGTCCACCGTCTCGTTCAGCGGAGCCTCGGCCGTTGGTGACCTGGGCGCCGATCCCGGCCGCTCGTACCAGATAACCGCCGAGGGCGGGCGCCTGGTGTTCCGCAGTTCCTCCGGCCGTACGCTGGCCTGGTTCCCGGGCACGCTCCAGGTCAGCGGTCCCGGACCGGTGCAGCTCGGCGGCCTGGCCCTCAACGGCCAGTCCTCGCACGCGTACCACGGGCTGCTGGAGCTCGACCCGTCGGGGAGCGGCGGGATAGACGTCGTCAACCAGGTGGCGCTCGACGACTACGTGGCCGGCGTGGTGGGAAGCGAGATCCAGCCGAGCTGGCCGATGGAGACGCTCAAGGCCCAAGCGGTGGCGGCCCGGACCTACGCGATCACCACCAGCGCCGGCGGCAACCTCTTCGACCAGTACCCGGACGCCCGCTCGCAGGTGTACGGCGGGGTGGCGGCCGAGGACGCGCGCACGCTGGCCGCCACCCGCGCCACGGCGGGCGAGGTGGTCACCTATGCGGGGCGGCCGGTGGTCACCTACTTCTTCTCGACCTCGGGCGGTCGCACCGAGGACGGGCGCAGGTCATGGGGTTTCTCGGGATCGACGCCGTGGCTGCGCAGCGTTCCCGACCCCTACGACGCCGGCTCCCCCAAGCACCGCTGGACGATCCGGATGTCCCCAGACGCCGCCGGCGCCCGGCTGTCGGGTCTGGTCAAGGGACGGTTTCGGGGCATCCGGGTGCTGCGCCGCGGTGCAAGCCCGCGGGTGATGACCGCCCAGGTCGTCGGCACCGGCGGCGACACGACGGTCAGCGGCGACACGCTCAAGGCGCGGCTGGGCCTGCCCGACACCTGGGCATACTTCGCGGTGGTGGGCTACAGCTGACCGCGCTGGCGGCTAGCCGGTGTAGACCCGCGCCAGCGACTCGGCCACGCACACCGGCTTGTCGCCGTCCTCGCGCTCGAAGGTCAGCTCGGTGGTGAACTGGGCGCCGCCGGGGACGTCGTCCACCGCGGCGAGCTTCATGCGCATCCGGACCCGGCTGCCCACCGGCAGGGGAGCCGGGAAGCGCACGCGGTTGAGCCCGTAGTTGACCCCGAAGGCAAAGCCCTCCACCGACAGCAGGCTGTAGGAGAACATCGGCGCCAGCGAGAGCGTGTAGTAGCCGTGCGCGATGGTCCCGCCGAAGGGCGTCTCCTTGGCCCGCTCGGGATCGACGTGGATCCAGTTGTGATCGCCGGTCACGTCGGCGAACTCGTTGACGGACTCCTGGGTGACCTCGTGCCAGTCCGAGATCCCGACCTCCTGGCCGATCCTGCTCTTGAGCTCGTCGAGTCCGGTGAGGGTGAGCATCTGGTCCTCCTTGGCGGTCTGCGGGGCGGCGGGTGGGCAAGGCTACCGGGCGCGATACTGCCAGGCGGATGAGTGGCCCCCTGCTTGCCGTCGACGGCCCGTCGCTGCTGTATCGGGCGTTCTTCGCCCTGCCCGACTCGATCCGGGACCCCGACGGTCGTCCGGTCAACGCCCTGCTGGGCATGACCAACCTGCTGCTGCTGGTGATCGAGCGCCACCGGCCGCGCGCGATCGTGCTGTGCTTCGGGCTCGACGCGGCCCGCTACCGCGTCGAGAGCTACGCGCCCTACCACGCCGACCGCCCGCCGGTGCCCGACGGCCTCGCCGGCCAGTTCGCCCAGGTGGAGGACTACTTCGGAGCCTTCGGCTTCGAGGTTGCGGCCACCGACGAGCTCGAGGCCGACGACCTGCTCGGCTCCTATGCGGAGGTCGAGGTGGAGCGGGGCGGCCGGGCGCTGCTGCTGACCGGCGACCGGGACATGTTCCAGTGCGCCGGGGACGCCGTGACGGTGCTGTACGTGAAGACCGGGACCGGAGCCAAGGGGCCGGAGGAGATCGGCCCCGACGAGGTGGTCGACCGCTACGGGGTGCCGCCCGAGACCGTGCCCGACTTCATCGCGCTGCGGGGGGACCCGTCCGACGGCCTCCCGGGCGCCAGGGGGATCGGGGACAAGACGGCGGCGGACCTCCTGCGCCGGCACGGCTCGCTGGAGGCGGTCATCGGCGCGGCTCCGGGCGAGACCCGCCGCATCGGGGCCGCGCTGGCGCAGGCCGCCGACGAGCTGCGGGCCTTCCGGGACATCGCCGCGCTGCGCACACTCGCCGTGCAGGCTCCACCGGACCGCCCGGTCGATTACACGGGCGGGGCGGAGGCGGCGCGGCGGCGCGGCATGAACCGCTTGGCCGAGCGGCTCGAGAAGCTGGCCGCCGAGGCGGACCCGGCCGGCGGGACCTGATCGGCCCCGCTCAGGGCGGCGTGAAGCGGAAGTGCACCACGTCGCCGTCGGCCACCGGGTAGTCGCGTCCCTCCACGCGCAGGGTCCCGCGCTCGCGCGCAGCGGCAAAGCCGCCGGTGTCCACCAGCTCCTCCCACGTCACCACCTCGGCTCGCACGAACCCGCGCTGCATGTCGCTGTGCACCAGGCCCGCCGCATCCCACGCGGTCATCCCCCGAGGCATGTGACGGGACATCGCCGGCCTGCCCGGATCGGCGGTGAAGAAGGCGATGAGGTCGAGCAACCGGAACGCCGCCCCGACCAGCCGCTCGACCCCCCCATCCGGCAGCCCCAACTCCTCCCGCATGGCGGCCGCCTCATCACCGCCGAGCTCGGCCAGCTCGGCCTCCAGACGAGCGCAGACCGCCACCGCCGCCGCGCCCGCCTCGGCGGCGTGCGCCGCCAGCGGCGGGGGAACCTCGTCCTCGCCCTCCTCGACGTTGGCCACGAACAGCACCGGCTTGGCGGTCAGAAGCCCGAGCTCTCGCAGGCCATCTGCGGCGTCCGGCAGGGGCCCCACCCCACGGGCCGGATGGTCGGCTCGGAGCGCCTCGGCCAGCTCCTCCAGCCACCGCTCCTCGTTCGCCGCCTGACGCTCTCCCCCCCGGGCCTGGCGGCGGACGCGCTCCAGCCGGCGCTCGACCTGCTC
>DATFPO010000102.1:0-6966 GCA_035264745.1 Solirubrobacteraceae bacterium
CACCA
Source organism: Solirubrobacteraceae bacterium (assembly GCA_035264745.1). Classification (GTDB taxonomy): domain Bacteria; phylum Actinomycetota; class Thermoleophilia; order Solirubrobacterales; family Solirubrobacteraceae; genus DATAEY01. The sequence goes on from DATFPO010000102.1 coordinate 6, forward strand.
GCAGCCCAAGATCTACGTGCTCGGGCCGACCAGCATCATCTCGGGCCGGGTGCTCGTCGCGCTGCGGCGGCTGGGCACGGTGCGGCGGATCGCGGGACGCGACCCGGTCGCAACCTCGATCGCGTTCGCGCGCTTCGTGGACGGTGCCTTCGGCTGGGGCGTGGTGGATCCCGGCCATGGGCTGGTCTTCGCCAGCGACAAGCGCCCGCTCGACGCCGCGGCCGCCGCGCCGCTGTCGGCGAGCGGGACGTACGGGCCGCTGCTGCTCGTCGACGGAGGCGGCCTCTCCACCCCGCTGGTCCAGTATCTGCTGGACATCCAGCCCGGCTACGAGCGCGATCCGGTGCGCGGCGTCTACAACCACGGCTGGCTGATCGGCGACGCCAAGGCGATCTCCATCACCGACCAGTCGCGCATCGACGCGCTGCTGGAGATCGTCCCGGTCAACGCGCCCGCCGCCAAGCCCCCCTCGTCGTGAGCGAGGCCGAGCATCCCGCCCGGCGGCGCCCCGGGCACGAGGTGACGGTCGAGGAGGTCCGCCAGCTCATGGGCGCCTCCACCCCGCACTTCGCGCTCCAGCTGCGCAACCGCATCGCCGCGCTGATCCGGGCCCTGCCGCCCGACCACCCGGCCCGCCTCGAGGGCGAGCGCGAGATCGCCAGGCTCGACCGCCTGGCGGTGACCGGCGAGGTCCGCGACGAGCTCGGCGAGGAGACCCTCCCGCCCCTTCCCTCGCTGGCCGCCGAGCCCTGATGGAGGCGGCCACCGGCCTGCCCTCAGCGGTGGGCCGAGCCCTCGCCCTGCTCGAGCCCGCGCTGCGCGACGCCGAGCCGACGATCCACGACCGCTACCTGGACCTGGTCGGTCAGCGGTCGCCCCGCTCGACCGGCCCGGCCCAGGACCTCATGCTCACCGGAATGGTCCCGGCGATCTACGAGCGGTGGTGGCGCCCCGCGCTGGGCCGGCTCGCCAAGGGGGTGTTCGGTCCCGGGATGGCCGAGGAGCAGCGCATCGCGCGGCTGCTGCTCGGCCTCGGGAGGGGGGACGGCGTTCTCGACGTGGCCTGCGGCCCCGGCAACTTCACGCGCGAGTTCGCCCGGGCGGTGGGCCCGGTCGGGCTCGCGGTCGGCATCGACGCGTCGCCGACGATGCTGGCGCGCGCGGTCCGCGACACCGGCGCCCCCAACGTCGCCTACGTGCGCGGCGACGCCGTCACGCTGCCCTTCCGGGACCGGAGCTTCGACGCCGTCTGCTGCTTCGCGGCGCTGCACCTGTTCGCCGAGCCGTTCCCCGCGCTCGACCACATGACGCGGGTGCTGACCGGCGGCGGGCGGATCGCCATCTTCACCTCCTGCCGAACCCGGTCCGTGCCGCTGCGCGCCCTCGACGGTCTGGTTGGAGCCCGCAGCGGAATGCGGATGTTCGACCGCGACGAGATCACCGACGCACTGCGCGCCCGCGGGTTCCGTGAGATCCGCCGCCGGATCACCGGGCTCACCCAGTTCGTCGGCGGCCGGCTGGGCTAGCCCGAGATCGGGGCGGGCCCGTCCGCTTCGGGCCCCTCTCCGTCGCGCGGAGCGCCGTCCGGGCTGAACGGCGCGGGCGCGGACAGGATCGCGCGCGGCGCCAGCCGAGCCACCCGCGCCTGGTCGAAGCCCTCGACCATTTCGAGGTCGCGCAGCGAGCCGAACGCGCCGTGCCGGTCGCGATGGGCCACGATGCGCGCCGCGGCGGCGCGCCCCACGCCGGGCAGGCGCGTGAGGTCCTCGACGTCGCCGGTGTTCACGTCGACCGGCGGCAGATCCGGTCGCGGGGCCGAGATCCGCACCGGCCCGGTAACGCGGGGCCTGCCGGCGGACTGGGCCGTGGGCGACCGGGACCTGCGCCCGAGCGCGGGCACGCCCGGCCAGGACGGTCGGCGGATGCTCGGCGCCGCCTGCCACGGGGCCCGCGAGCCCGTGCGGGCGGGGCGTCGACGTCGGCTCGATCCGGCGGCCACCTGGTCACCGCCGGCGATCGTCACGCCGACGAACGCCCCGACGACGGCCAGCAGGACGGGCACGAACAGGATGCCGCCGAACACGCCGAGGCCGACCACGGCGCCCAGTCCCGCGCCCAGCATCCCGCCGATCAGAAGGCGGTCGTCGAGTGACGGGCCGCGTTGCGGCATCCCGCGATTCGAGCGCAGCCGGCCGGCGCTGTCAAACCGCGACCGGCGTCGGGCTAGAGCCCGACCAGCTCGGCCACACGGGCGCGGTGGGTTCGGGAGTCGCCGAAGGCGTGAGCGTTGGCCTTGGCCCGCTTGAGGAAGAAGTGGAGATCGTGCTCCCAGGTGAAGCCGATGCCGCCGTGGACCTGCAGGGACGAGGCGGTCACCCGCCAGCCTGCCTCCGACGCGTAGGCCTTGGCCATCGAAGCGGCCAGTGGCGCGGTCTCGGGCTCGTGATCCAGCGCCCAGGCGGCGTAGTACGTGGTCGAGCGGGCGCCCTCCACCTCGAGCAGCATGTCGGCGCATCGGTGCGACACCGCCTGGTAGGAGCCGATCGGGCGGTCGAACTGCTTTCGCTCCTTGGCGTACTCGACCGCCATCTCCATCGCCCGCTGCGCGACGCCGGTCGACTCCGCCGCCAGCGCGGTCGGGATGGCGTCGCGGGCGCGTTGCAGCTCCGGGCCCTCCGAGCTCAGGGGCTGAGCCTCGACCCCGTCCAGGCGGACGCTGTAGAGCTTGCGCGTCGGGTCGATGCCCGGCGTGGGGGTGATCGTCAGCCCCTCGGCGCCGGCCTCGACCAGATGGGGCCGGCCCCGCGCAGCCACGATGATGAAGTCGGCGCTCTCCGCGTCGGGCACGGCGACCTTGGTGCCGCTGAGCTTGGAGTCCTCCGCCACCAGCGAGGTGCCCTGGAGCCATTCGCCCCCGTCCTCGTCCTGGACGGCGAGCGTCCCGCGCCGCTCGCCCGCGGCCAGCGGCCGCAGCCAGCGCTCCTGCTGCTCTTCCTCGCCGGCGCCCTGCAGGACCAAGCCGGCGCAGAGGTTGGAGAAGAACGGCGTCGGAGCCAGGGCGTAGCCCAGCTCCTCCTGGAGGATGACCAGCTCCACGATCCCCAGTCCCTGCCCCCCCAGGCGCTCGGGCACGAAGATTCCCGGCCACCCCAGCTCGGTGAGCTGGGCCCACTGCTCGTCGGTGAACCCGCGCTCGTCCTCGGCCAGGCGCCTCACCTCGGCCAGCGGGTAGCGGCTGGACAGCATCTCGCGGGCGGCCTCCTTGATCGCCCGCTGCTCGTCGTTGAAGTCGAAGTTCACCCTGCGCCTAGCGCATCCGCGGGAGGCCCAGCACCCGCTCGGCGACGATGTTCTTGAGGATCTCGGTGGTGCCACCCTCGATCGAGTTGGCACGGGCGCGCAGGAAGCGGTAGGTCCACTTCTCGTCCTGCAGCTGCGCGCGCGGGCCGGCCAGGTCCATGGCCAGCTCGGTGAGGGACTGGTTGACATCCGACCAGTGCCACTTGCCCAGCGAGCCCTCCGGCCCCGGCACGCCGTACTTCATGGTGGCGGTCAGGCCGCGGTAGGCGTTGAGCCGAAGCACCTCGGACTCTATGTACAGCTGCGCCAGCCGCTGGCGCACGATGTCGTCCTCGACCGCGGACGACCCGTTCACCCGGGTGGAGCGAGCCTGGTCGAACAGCTCCCTCAGGGCGATCTTGACCTGGATCTGGAGTCCGAAGGCCAGCGTCGCCCGCTCGTGCATGAGGGTCGTGATGGCGACGTTCCACCCGTTTCCCTCGCCGCCGACGATGTTCTCGTGCGGGATCCTGGCCTCCTCCAGGAACAGCTCGTTGAACTCCGCCTCGCCGGTGATCTGGGTGAGCGGCCGGACCTGGACGGCGTCCTGCTCCATGTCCATGAGGAAGTACGTGAGGCCCTTGTGCTTGGGGGCCTCAGGGTCCGTCCTCGCCACCAGCATGCACCACTTGGCATGGTGGGCCAGCGTGGTCCACACCTTCTGGCCGGTCACCACCCACTCGTCGCCGTCCCGCACGGCACGGGTCTTCAGCGAGGCCAGGTCGGAGCCCGAGTCGGGCTCGGAGAAGCCCTGGCACCAGATCTCGTCGGCGGACAGGATCGGCTGCAGATAGCGCTCCTTCTGCTCGTCGGTGCCGTGGGCGATCACGGTCGGGCCGCCCATCGCCAGCCCCAGCACGTTGACCAGCGACGGCGATCGGGCGCGCGTCAGCTCCTCGTTGAAGATCGCCTGCTCCACCAGCGTGGCGCCGCGGCCGCCGTACTCTCGGGGCCAGGAGACACCGGCCCACCCTGCGTCGTAGAGCCGGCGCTGCCAGTCGCGGCGGAACTGGAAGCCCGACTCGTCGCCCGACGGCTCGGAGCCCGGATGGTTGTCGGTGAGCCACGAGCGCAGCTCGTCGCGGAAGGCCTCCTCCTCGGGCGACAGCGTGAGATCCACGGCGCCGGGATCGTAGTACGACCTCGACGGCACGCGCGACCCCGGGCGGCCCCTGGCCGGCGTTCCACCCCGGCGCGGGTCGCTAGGCGTGCCCGCCGGGGCGAGGGCGACCGGGGCGAGGGCTCCCCCGTCGGTGGCCCCCCGAGGGGACATCCCGAGACGGCTGCGGCGCTGCCCCCGGGTCCCGGCGCGCCCGGGGCTCGAGGTGCGGGCGGCCCGCGGCTTCCGCGCACGCCTGGTGGGGCTCGCCGGCCTGGCGGTCCCGCGCTCCGGCCTCGGGCTGCTGTTGCCGGGCACCCGGTCGGCGCACACCTTCGGGATGCGCTTCGACCTAGACCTGGTCTGGCTGGACCGGGCGGGCAGCGTGGTGCGGGTCGACCACCGCGTCCCCCCGGCTCGGCTGAGGTCGTGCCGGGGAGCGGCGGCACTGCTGGAGCTGCCCGGCGGCCACGCCGCCGAGGCCGGCCTGGCGCTGGGGGCGCTCGTCCTCGTCGGCCCTCCCCGCGCCCGCGCGCGGCGCGGTCAGTAGTTGCCTGAGAGCAGGTCCCAGGCCCGGCGCAGCTTCTCCATCAGGCGCTCCTCCACGGACCCGCCCCAGGACGGATCGACGCGCATCGCCGGCGGGTTGGGACTGGGGTCGGGGAGGTCGCGGCACCGACGCGCCTCCAGGGTCAGGGTCACCCCGTGCTCGTGGATCGACTTCACCTGCTCGGCATCGGCGAACCGCCAGTCGCCCGGGCCGGAGCAGGTGCCGATCACGATGCCGTCGAAGATGTCCTCGCCCTCCGCGGCGAGCACGTGCTCCACCGTGCCCACCCGGGCGCCGTCACGGCTGAACACCGGGGTGCCCGGCTCGAGCACCTCGTAGGAGATGGGTGCGCCGAGCTCGTCCACGTGCGGCGAGCATAGCCCCGGCGCCGCCGAGGCCAGTCCGGCGCGCCGACTCCGACTAGACCCGCTGGATCAGCGTCCCGGTCCCCAGGCCACCGCCGCAGCACATGGTGACCAGGCCGGTCTCGCGATCGGAGCGCTCGAGCTCATGCAGCAGGGTGGTGATCAGCCTCGCGCCGGTGGAGCCGAGCGCGTGGCCGAGCGCCATCGCGCCGCCGTTGACGTTCACGCGGTCCATGTCGGGCTGGAGCTCCCGTCGCCAGGCCGCGATCACCGGGGCGAACGCCTCGTTGATCTCGATCAGGTCGATGTCGTCGATCCGCAGTCCGTTGCGCTCCAGGAGCCTCTGGGTGGCCGGGATGGGGCCGGTGAGCATGATGACCGGGTCGACGCCCACGGTGGTCTGGTCCATGATCCGGGCGCGCGGCTCGAGGCCGAGCTCCTCGGCCTTCTCGCGCGACATCATCAGGACGGCCGCAGCCCCGTCGGAGATCTGGGACGAGTTGCCGGCCGTGATCTTGCCGTCGGGCTTGAACGCCGGCTTGAGCTCGGCCAGCCGCTCGAGGGTGGTCTCCGGGCGGATGCCCTGGTCGGTGACGTAGGTGTCGCCGTTGACCGTGAACGGGATCATCTCGCGCTCGAAGCGACCCTCCTCGGTCGCCCGGTGAGCCAGCTGGTGGGAGCGGACGCCCAGCTCGTCCAGCTCGGAGCGGGGGATCTCCCACTTGTCGGCGATCATCTCGGCGCTGATCCCCTGCGGCACGAGGTTGTAGCGGTCCATGAGCTCCTGCGGCCAGGGCGTGCCGACCTCGTCGACCCAGTTGAAGCCGACGCCCATGGGGACGTGGCCCATGTGCTCGACCCCCGAGCCGATCACGCAGTCGTGGGTGCCGGAGGCCACCAGGGCCGCGCCGAAGTTGACCGCCTGCTGGGCGGAGCCGCACTGGCGATCGACGGTCGTCGCCGGCGTCTCCACCGGAAGCCCGGCCTGCAGCCAGGCGTTGCGGCCGACGTTGAACATCTGCTCGCCGTACTGCTGCACGCAGCCGGTCACGACGTCCTCGACCTCGCCGGGAGGGATGCCGGCGCGCTCGATCACCTCGGTGTAGCACCGGCCGAGCAGCTCGTTGGGATGGGTGTCCTTGTAGTAGCCCTTCTCCGGATGGCCCCGCCCGATCGGGGTCCTGACCGCCTCGACGATGACGACCTCGCGGCCCTGCTGATGACTCATCGGTGTTAGACCCTCCGTTTGGCTTGCCCGGCGGTGATGGCGCGGCACCGCGCCGACGCCACTCACTCTACTCCACTGACTGGCCAATCAGCCAAACCGCGGGGCGCCGCCGCCCGGCGCGCCGGGATAGGGTGCCGCCCCTTGGAGGAGCGGCTCGGCATAGCCGGAAGCGGCGAGATCGCGTGCGGGCTGGCGGCGCTGGCCGCCCCGTGCGGCGAGGTCCTGCTGTGGGCGCGCTCCGACCGCTCCGCCGCCCGCGCCCGCGACGCGGTGCGGGCCAGCGCCGGCGAGGACGCCGCGGTCCGGATCGAGACCGATCCGGCAGTGCTGGAGAAGGCATCGTTCGTGGTCGAGGCGATCGTCGAGGACCACGACGTCAA
>DATFPO010000103.1:0-6391 GCA_035264745.1 Solirubrobacteraceae bacterium
GGCGATGGCGGCGAGGGGGCGGGGGTCGACCTTGAGGCCTGAGGCGGTGACGATCTCTATGCCGCGCCGGCGCTCTCGGACGAGGTCGTCGTGGTCGTGCTCCCACTCGTCGCGGGCGGTTCCCGCGGCCTCGACGGCGGCGGCTTGGGCGGGCGTCTCGGTCGGCGGGGGTGTCGGCTCGACCTGTTGCAAGCGTGAGAGGTCGTAAAGCCAGCAGTCGTCGTTCTCCTGATGGGCCTCCTGATCGCCCTCGGCGTCGTCGTCGGCGCCAGGGAGCGATGGGCGGAGCTGCGACATGAAGGTGCGGTCCTTGGACTTATCGCCGCACACCGGAATGACCAGGTGGTCGCGGGCGCGCGTGGCGGCTACGTAGAGGAGGCGATCGCGCTCGGCTTCGAGGGCATCCTTCTCGACCTGCTTCACGTCCTCCCAGCCCGGGGTGCAGAAGTCGGTGCCGCCATTTTGGCGACCGAGCTTGAGCTCGATCCGGCCCTGCTCGACGTTGCGGACGGCTTCGGTCTGGCCCGGGCCAGTGGACTCGAGGTTGGCCAGGCAGACGATCGGAAACTCGAGACCCTTCGCGGCGTGGATGGTCATCACCCGCACGGCGTCGTCGCGCTCCTCGGCGACAGGCGCGTCGGGCTCGTCGGCCTCGCTGTCGCGCTGACGAGCGAGCCAGCCGGTGAAGGCGCGCAGGGCGCCGCTTCCGGCGGCGGAGAACTCGCGGGCGTGGTCGAGCAGCTTCATCACGTTGGCCGCGCTCTGGGCGCCGCCGGGCAGGCTGAGCCCCGCCTCGACCAGGCCGGTCCTCTCGATGGCGCTGCGGACGAGCTCGGCCAGGGAGAAGCCGCGGGCGGCGCGGTTGAGATTCTTCAACATGAGCATGGCGTCGCGGACGGCCTGCGGACCATCGGTGTCTGGGCGGACCCGGCGGTAATCGAAGCGGTCGTGCTCCATCTGCCACAGCAGCAGGTCCTCGTCCGAGCAGCCGAAGGCCAGCGAGCGCAGCGCGGCGACGATCGAGATGCCGTCGGTGGGGTCGTCGACGGCGTGCAGCAGCGAGATGACGTCGCGTACCTCCTGGCGGACGAAGAAGCCCCGGCCGCCCTCGAACCGGTAGGGGACGCCGTAGCGCTGAAGTGCGAGCTCCAGGCGCTCGATCCCGGTTCGCGCCGGAACCAGGATGGCGACGTCGCGCCACTGGGCGGGGCGGGGCGGCGCATCTCTGACCTTGAGCGGGTCCCGCACCGGCCAGCCCTCGTCCCGGACGGCCCGCCCGATGGTGCGGGCGATCAGCCCGAACTCCTCATCGCGCCGGGCATCGGCGGTCGCGGGACTCGCCGGCGAGCGGACGACCACGACCGGCGGACGCCCCAGCTCGCCGGCCATCGAGATCCCGCTGTGCAGCGGCGCGTTGGGCGGCTGGAGGCCCTTCTGGCCCGGGCCGAGTACCCGGTCGAACAGGCGGTTGAGCCAGTGCAGCAGCTCGTCGCTGGAGCGGAAGTTGCGGGTCAGCTCCTCGAGCCTGCCGGCGAGGGGACCGCGCTTGACCGTGTCGTAGATGGCCATGTCGGCGCCTCGGAACCGGTAGATGGACTGCTTGGGGTCGCCGACCACGAACAGGCTGCCGGGCTCGGGCTCGAGGTCGCGCCAGTCACTGCCGGCGCCGGGCGGGGCGCAGAGCCAGGCGATCAGCTCGGCCTGGACCGGGTCGGTGTCCTGGAACTCGTCCACCAGGACGCGGCCGGTGCGGCGGTGGAAGTGCTCGCGGGCGTGGCGGTTGCCACGCAGCAGGTCGCGGGCCCAGAGCAGGAGATCGTCGAAGTCGGCCACGCCGTCGGCGCGACGCTCGCGCGCGTACGACTCGGCGAACTCGCCGGCCAGGGGAAGCAGCCCGACCAGGGCGTCGGTGCGCAGGGCGGACTGGAGCGCCCCAAGCTCCCGGCGGTACTCCCTGAAGACGTCGCGAACGAGGGAGCAGGCGCCCGCGTCCCAGTTGGCGGCGCTCCCGACGTTGAGCTTCGGCCAGGGAGCCTCGAAGAGGATGAGGCGCTCGATCTCGCCGTCGTCACCGGCGTGCTCGAGCGTCTGGTGGAACTCGAGGATTTCCTCGAGGTGGTCGCGGGTGGCGTCCCCCGGATCGTCGCAGCGCGGCTGCAGGGCCCTGAGCCGTTCGGTCAAGCCTTCCAGCTCCGACCGAAAGCCAGCGATATCCGGCGGCGTCCACTCCACCTCGGCCAGCGGCAGCGCCTCGCGGTTGCGGTGCACCGCTTCGACCAGCGCCCGCAGCTTGCGCAGGTCGAAGTTTCGGCGCATCGCCCGCTCGACCGGCGGGTTGCGCGCGGCCAGCTGGCCGTCGAGCCAGCGGCGATAGGCCTCCTCGAAGCGAACCTCGGCCTTGAGGTCATCCAGCGTGTCGAACCGCGGGTCGAGCTCGGCCTCGACCGGTCGCTCGCGCAGCAGGTCGGCGGCGAAGGCGTGAATGGTCTGGATTCGGGCTCGGTAGAGGTCGAGCAGGGCCTGCTCGATCCGCCCCTCCTCTTCGCCGTCGAGTCCGCCTTCGTCGAGCGCGCTCTCGACCTCGAAGCGCACCCGGGCCGACAGCTCGCCGGCCGCCTTCTCCGTGAAGGTGATCACCGCCAGGTCGTCCACCGTGGCGCGGCCGGTGCGAAGCAGGGCGACGATCCGCGAGACCAGGACGGTCGTCTTCCCGGTGCCCGCTCCCGCCTCGACGCACAGGTTGACGTCGAGGTCGCTCCTGATCCGATCGCGGGCGGGGTCGTCGGCGACGAGCGTGGTCATTCGATCTCCGCCAGCTCGTCGAGGCGCTGTACGCGCGGATCGCCCGCCTTGCGCTCGCGCTGCGCTAGGTGGTCGGACACGGACGGACAGATGGTGTTGAAGTCGCAGAACCGGCACTCGCGATTCGAGGGCCGGGCCGCGAACGTGCCCTCGCCCATGGCATGGGCGAATCCGCGGACCAGGCGCTCGAAGTCCTGGCGCTTGTCGGCCAGCTCCTCGCCGGTGATCTCGACGCGCTGGTACTTCTCCCGGCGAGTCGAGTAGAAGTACTCCGAGCGACCCTCGCGCCAGTCGCGCCCGAGGATCACGTCGGCCGCGGCGTGGAGATAGATCGGCAGCTGGAGCGCCCGGCCGCCGGCGAACGTCGCCGAGCGCTTGTTCCGGTTCGTGCCGGTCTTGTAGTCGATGACCCGAAACCCGCCGCCGTCACTGCGCCACTGCAGCCGGTCGATGCGTCCGTGGAACTGCATGGCCGCCGGCCCGACGCGCAGCTCGAAAGGCTCAGACGTGGAGGCCGGCCCCTCCTCGCCGGGGTGGGGCGGAAGGCCGAAGCCGACCTCGAAGTCGGCGGCGTCGAAGCGGGCGGTCTGAGGGTCGTCGACCTCCGCTTCGTACCAAAGGCGCAGGTCGAGCATGATCGCCTCGCGCTGGGCTCCCCACAGCGCGGGGTAGCCGGTGACCCCGCGGTCCTCGTACTCGGCGAACACCTCGCCGGCGATCCGCGCGAGGTCCGCGAGCTGTTGCTCGCGGCTGTCCTCGGACGGGGGGTGGTCGGGAAGCCAGCGGGACATGGCCCGCTCCATGACCTCGTGCATGAGGCTGCCCCGGTCCAGCGCGGTGAGCTGGGCGATGTCCTCGGGCTCGTCGACCTCGCTGAGGCCGAGCATGCGGGAGAGGAAGAACCGCATGGGGCAGGTGGCGAAGGTCTCCAGCGAGCTGGGTGACATGGCGTTGCGCAGGCGCGGGTGGTCGGCGAGCGCTTCGCGGACCGCCTCGGTGAGACCGCCCTCGTAGACCGTCAGAGGACCGTCGTCCTGGCGGGCCAGCCACGCCCGGCGGCCACGGGCGGCGGTGGGGCGTTTGTCGGCCAGCAGCCCGACGCCGACCTCCGGGTGGATCTCGATCAGGGTGCGGTCGTAGTCGCTGAGGTCGAGCGCGTCGGCCAGGGCGGGCGCGGCCACACGATCAGCCCCGAGGCGCTCGAGCCACGGATCGTCGCGGTCGGGCAGCGTCTCGGCGGAGATGCGCTCGCCGGCCAGCGCCTCGGCCGCGGACCGTAGGAAGCTCGATGCGATCAGAGGCCGGCCCGAGCCGTATTCCGTGCGGGGGTAGGAGAGATGCAGGCGTTCCTCGGCGGCCTGCACGGCCAGCGCGAACTGGAGCGGCTCGGGATCGGGGCCTCGTGCGCGCAGCGGCAGGCCGATCCGTTCGCGCTCGTCATCCAGCAGAAGCGGGTCCTGGCGGGGCGGCGGGGGGAAGCTGCGCTCGGCCAGGCCGAGCACGCAGACCGCGCGGAACCGCGTGTGGCGCAGTGAGTTGACGTCGAGGACGTTGATGCCGCGAGCCCGAAAGGCGCCCGCGCTGCCGTCCTCCACATCCCTGGTGGTGAGACCGCCCACCACCCCGCGGACGACGTCGAGGAACCGGCGGGCGCCAACCCGGGGCGTGAGGGAGTCGAGCCGAGTGAGCGCCCCGACCGAGTCGAGGATCGCCTTGTGGCCGGTGAGGTAGGTGTTGAACGTCTCCGCCAGGTGGGCGACGTGGACCGACCACGGCCCCTCGGCCGGGCGGCGCTCGATGCAGTCCGCCAGGTCCTCGACGAACCGCTTTAGCCCGTCCACCTGCTCGAGGCGCTCATCGAGCCAGGGCGCGGGCGGATTGTCGTCATCACCGCCGAGACGCTCCTTCAGCCGCTCGCGGAGCGCGTCGAGGCGTGCGCTCCACTGCTCGCGCCCGCGCACCACGCCGGCCTCGCGGGAGAGGCGGTCCCACTGGGCCGCGGTTCCGGGATAACGTCGCCGGGACTCCGTCGGCATGGCGCTGTCGGTGGCGAAGGCGATGACCGACGGACGGTCGAGGTCGTTTCCGTCGAGCAGGTCGAGCAGGGCGAGGGTGCGCCGGCCGACCGGAAGCTCGGCCAGCGGGGTGCCGACGTGGTCGTAGATCGGCAGCCTGGCCTCCCGGGCGATCGCGGCCACGAGGGGCCGGTACGGGTCGGCGTGACGGTAGGCGATCGCCATCTCGTGGAAGTCGATGCCGTCGCGGGCCCAGGCGAGGCAGGCGCGCAGGGCGGCGGCGACCTCGCGGCTCGGGTCAGGGGCGGAGACGATTCGAAGCGAGCCGTCCCCGGCGGTCTGCGCGGGCTTGCGCTGCCGCACGCCCAGCCGGGACTGGACGTGTCCAAGGGCGGTGCGCCCTTCGTCCGGCGTGGGGAGGTGCTCGGGCTCGGCGTCTAGCGTCTCGGACAGCCACTCTCGGAGATCGGCATGCGCCCGATGGGCAGCCGGATGGGCGGTGGGGAAGTAGGCGCTGACCGGCCACCGAGCACCGATTCCCGCGATCACCCGACGCAGGACCTCGGTCGCATCCCAGAGGCCATAGACCAGCAGCTGGTCGGCGCCCAGCCGCTCGGGGTCGGCGGCGGCCAGGGCGTCGTCGGCGTCGTAGTGGCCGGCGCGCAGCTTGGCGTGGCGATTCGCCATCTCCGCCAGCGCGGCCACCTTCTCGCGCTCAGGTAGTTCGCGGGCGGCTTGCGCCAGCCGCTCGGCCGAGATTCCTGCGCGCTGGAGGTCCGCCAGGGTTCGCTGCAGCACCTGACCGAAGCCGAGGGTCCCGCTCACGGCGTCGAAGTAGCCGGAGCTGGCCATCGCCGCCTCGTGGGCCAGGATGCGGTCGGCCAGCACCGGGAGTGGGAGGCGCCGCGCCGAGATCAACGCGCGCTCGCCCAGCCGCAGGCCCAGCTCGGCCACCGTCACGACGTGGATGTTGAGGTGGGGGCCGTCCAGCTCGGCGAGGCGCCGGCGCAGGTAGGGGCGCAGCAGCGTCTCGCCGACCAGGATGACCACCGGCCGCAGCGGGTCGCCGCCCTTCGCCGCGAAGGCGTGCTTCAACAGCGCAGGCTCGATCGTCGCCACCGGGCCGGTGACGATGCGATGCGCCGGTCTGGCCGCTGCCTCCACCACCGAATCAGTCCATCAGAGACAGCGGATCCTGACACGGCCCCGCGGCTGCAGTTTGCGGCGGCGCGTGGCTACGGGCCGACCGGACAGCCGCAGCCCTTCGCCGCCAGGAGCTCGAGCTGCTCCTCCGTGGACGCGAGCTGCTCATCCTGCCGATCCGGGCCGGTGGCCAGCGCCGGGTCGAGCGGGCTGCGGTGCCCGTATCCGCGGCGCGCCATCTCGGCGACCACCGCCTCGTGGCGGGCGTACAGCGCGGCGAGCCTGCCATCCCAGCGGCGCACCTCGGGATGCCGGGCATATCCCGACCTCCCCTCGGTCAGGATCGTCCACACGGCGTGGATCTCCCGGTGCTCGCCGACCAGGTGGGAGCGGCACAGCCGCGCCGGATCGACGTCCCAGATCCGCATCGG
>DATFPO010000104.1:0-6174 GCA_035264745.1 Solirubrobacteraceae bacterium
CGAGACGCCCTGGCCCGAGGCGGTCCAGCCCCCCATCTCGATGACCACCGAGACCTCGCCCAGCGCGTCCTGCCCGCCGGTCACGGCGTCGACCCGGAACTCGCGCAGCCTGGCATCGGCCTCGGCCGCCGCGTTGATGGCCCGGAAGATGGCGTCCACCGGCCCGTCGCCGGTGAACGACCCGGTCCGCTCCTCGCCGTCGGGCGTGGTGATCCCCACGGTGGCGTGAGGCGGGCGTCGCGACGACGCCTCGACGTCGAACCACTCCAGGCTGTACGCGCCCAGGTCATCGCGCAGCTCGTCGGTGACCAGGGCCTCCAGGTCCATCGCGGTCACCTGCTTCTTGCGGTCGGCGATCTCCTTGAAGCGCCGGAAGGCCTGGTTGAGCGCCTGGCCCGACACCGGGAAGCCGAGGTCCTCGAGCGCCTGCTGCAGGGCGTGGCGGCCGGAGTGCTTGCCCAGCACGATCGCGTTGGCCTCCAGCCCGACCGTGCGGGCATCCATGATCTCGTAGGTGGTGCGCTCCTTGAGCACGCCGTCCTGGTGAATCCCCGACTCGTGGGCGAAGGCGTTGCGGCCCACCACCGCCTTGTTGGGCTGGACCGGATAGCCGGTCAGCCGGGACACCAGCCGGCTGGTGCGGGCGATCTCGGTGGTGACGATCCCGGTGTGCAGGCCGACGTCGGGCTGGCGGGTGTGCAGCAGCATGGCGATCTCCTCCAGCGAGGCGTTGCCGGCCCGCTCCCCGATCCCGTTCACCGCGCACTCCACCTGCCGGGCCCCGGCCAGCACGCCTGCGAACGAGTTGGCCACCGCCAGGCCCAGGTCGTCGTGGCAGTGCACCGACAGCACCACGTCGCGCAGCTCGGGCACGAGCTCGTACAGCCGCCGCAGGTACGCCGCGTACTCGTGGGGCATCGTGTACCCGACCGTGTCGGGGATGTTGACCGTGGTCGCGCCCTCCTCGATGGCGATCCGGCACACCCTGGCGGTGAACTCCACATCGGCGCGGGTGGCGTCCATGGGCGAGAACTCGACGTCGTCGAGATAGCCCCTGGCATGCGCGACCGCGGCGCGCGCCTGCCCCTCGACGTCCTCGCGCGTGGTCTGGAGCTGGTGGGTGATGTGGATGTCGGAGGTCGAGACGAACGTGTGGATCCGCGGCCGCTCGGCGTCGCGCACGGCTTGGTACGCCGCGTCGATGTCCTCGGCGTGGGTGCGGGCCAGCCCGGTCACGATCGGCCCCTCGACGTTGCGCGCGATCTCCTGGACCGCCTCGAAGTCCCCCCGCGACGTGATCGGGAACCCCGCCTCGATCACGTCGACCCCCAGCCGCGACAGCTGCTGTGCGATCTCGAGCTTCTCGGCGGTGTTGAGCGAGATACCCGGCGACTGCTCGCCATCGCGCAGGGTGGTGTCGAAGATCAGTACGCGGTTGGGGTCTGGCGGGATGGTCATGTCGCTCCTAGTTCGAATCTCTTCCTGCGGTTTCTTCTCGGCTGAGTTCGCGGCTCGCGGCCGCCACGCGCTATTCCCCCCGTAGGGGGAGGAGAAGAAGGCGCAGGTCGAGCAGGTGCAACACGGCCCACGCAGCCTACCAGCGCCCCTGGGCCGGCGCGACGGCTACGGCGTCAGGACGATCTTCCCCACGTTGCGCCGCTCGGCCATCATCCGATGGGCGTCGGCGGCGCGCGCGAACGGGAAGGACTCGGCCACCACGGGGGCGATCGTACCGTCCTCCATCAGCTCGCGGAGGGGCTCGATCCACGGATCCAGCGTGCCCGCCTCCTTCCACAGCGTGAGCATGTTGAGGCCGATCACCGCCTTGGACTCGGACATCTGCTTGACCAGGTTGAAGCGCGGCATGCGCAGGATGGAGCGGACGGCGGTCACGTAGTTGCGCCGCGCGCCCGACACCACCGACGAGGCGCCGAAGCAGACGAGCCGGCCGCCGGCGCGCAGGAGGTTGTAGGAGAGCCGGAAGCTGCGCCCGCCGACGGCGTCCATGATCAGGTCGAACCTGGGCAGGTCGCGCTCCCAGCCCTCGCGGCGGTAGTCCACGGCGTGGTCGACCCCGAAGCCGAGGATCGCCTGGTGCTTGGACGGCGATGCGGTTCCGTACACCTCGGCCCCGTGGCGCTTGGCGATCTGGGTCGCGGCGATGCCCACCCCGCCGGCGGCGGCGTGGATGAGGACCCGCTCGCCGGGCTGCAGGTTGCCGTAGCGGACCAGGCCGGCCCAGGCGGTCGAGTAGTTCACCGGGATGGCGGCGCCCTCCTCGAACGACAGCTCGTCGGGCAGGGGCACCACGTCGGCGGCCTTGGCCACCACCTGCTCGGCGTGCCCGCCGAACTGGACCCCCGCCATGACCCGGTCGCCGGGCGACACGTCGTCCACGCCGGGGCCGACGGCGGCGATGGTCCCCGCCACCTCGTACCCGACGACGCAGGGCGGCTTGGGCGCGTCGGGATACAGGCCCATCCGGGCCATCACCTCGGCGAAGTTCAGGCCCGCCGCGCGCACGTCGATGAGAACCTGGCCGCCCAGGGGGCGGTCCGGGACCGGCCGGTCCTGCACCGCCAGCACGTCGGGCCCGCCGTGCTTGGTGATGACGAGCGCGCGCATGAGGCGCACCCTAACGCCCGCCGGCGCTCAGAGGGCGACGGTCCGGCCGTCCACGAAGCCGTCGGTGGCGACGATGTCCTCGATCACCGCCCTCGGCACCGGGGCGTCGGTGGTCACCACCATGGCGGCCAGGCGCCCGTTGGACTCGGCGGCGGACTCGGGCTGGCGCCCGACCGCGGCCGAGACGATGTTGATGCCGCGGGCCCCGAAGGCGGTGCCGACGCGGCCGAGCATCCCGGGAACGTCCGAATACCGGAACAGCGTCACGTAGGGCTCGATCTGAACGTTGAAGCGCTGGCCCCAGGCCTCGAGCAGGTGGGGGCGGTTGCGACGGCCCAGCGTGGTCCCCACCACCCGCACGCCCGAGTCTCCCCCCACCACGGTGACCCGAACCAGGTCGGTGAAGTCCCGCGCGGTCGTCCGTTTGGTCTCCACCAGGTCGATGCCCCGCTCCTCGGCGATCGCGGGGGCGTTGACCAGGTTGACGTCCTCCTCGGTGTGGCCGCGCAGGACACCGCGCAGGGCGGCGATCGACAGCAGGCGGGTGTCGCGCTCGGCCACACGGCCCAGGAACTCCAGCTCGATGCGATCGACCGACGAGCCGTCCGCCAGCGTCATGCCCAGCCGCCCGAGCTGCTCGCACAGCGGCAGGAACGGGCCGAGCACCTCCATGTCCTCGGCCGGGACGGTCGGGATGTTGACTGCGTTGGTGACCACCCCCCCGGTCAGGGTCGCGACCACCTGCTCGGCCGCCTGGATGCCGGCCCGGTCCTGAGCCTCGGCGGTGGAGGCGCCCAGATGGGGCGTCACCACGACGTTGTCATAGCCGAAGAGCGGATGATCCGTGACCGGCTCCTGGGCGAAGACGTCGAGCGCCGCGCCCGCCACCCGGCCCGAGTCGAGCGCCTGCTTGAGCGCGTCCTCGACCACCAGGTCGCCGCGGGCGCAGTTGACCACGAACACGCCGTCGCGCATCTGGGCGAACGCCTCCGCGTCCAGCCACCCCCGGGTCTCGGCGGTACGCGGCAGGTGGATGGTGATGAAGTCCGCGCGCCGGTAGACCTCGCTCGAGCTCTCTGCCTGCTCGACGCCGAGGTCGCGGTAACGATCGGCCGACACGAACGCGTCGAAGGCCAGGACGTGCATGCCGAACGACCTGGCCCGCGCCGCCACGAGCTGTCCGATGCGCCCGAATCCGAACACCCCGAGGGTCTTCTCATACAGCTCCGTGCCGGCGAAGCGCCCCCGCTCCCAGCGGCCCTCGGTCAGCGACCGGTGCGCCTGGGGAATGTGGCGGGCCAGCGCCAGCATGAGCGCCATGGTGTGCTCGGCGGCGGCGATCACGTTGGACTCCGGGGCGTTGGCGACCACCACCCCGCGCTTGGTGGCGGCCGCCAGGTCGACGTTGTCCACCCCGATCCCGGCGCGGCCGACGACCCGCAGATTGGCGGCGTTCGCGATCAGGTCGGCGGTCAGCCGGGTCCCCGACCGGATCAGGATCCCGTCGTAGACGGGCAGCCGCTCGTTGAGCTCCTCGGGCGTCCATCCCACCCCGACGTCCACGTCAAAGCGCTCGCGCAGCAGCGAGACCCCCGCGTCGGCGATCTCCTCGGCGATCAGGATGCGCGGGCGCGCGCTCACGCGGGGGCGGCCGGCGCGGCGAGGCCGAGGCCGGCCTCGAGGAAGATCTGCTGAGCAGCCCCCACGCCGCTTCCGGGCTCGACGTCGGCGCCCAGCTCGCGCAGCACCATCTCCAGGCCCGAGAGGGCGATGAGCACGTCGAACCCCCCGAAGTAGCCGCAGTGCGCGATCCGGATGATCCTGCCCTTGAGCTGACCCTGACCGCCGTTGGCGGTGATCCCGCAGCGATCGCGCAGGAGCTTGGGCACCCGCTCGCCGTCGATCCCCGGCGGCAGCTCGGCGGCGGTGACCACGGTCGAGCGCTCGTCGGGGTCGCCGAACAGATCCAGGCCCATGCTCCGGATGCCGGCGCGGGTGGCGCGCGCCAGGAGCTGATGGCGCCCCAGCGCCTGGTCGAGCCCCTCCTCCTCCAAGAGGTCGAGGGCGATGTCGAGCGCGCGCACCAGGGTGACCGCGGGCGTGAACGGCGTGGCGGGCGAGGGCTTGCCCTGCTCGGCAAGCTGGCGGCGCCAGTCGAAGTAGTAGCGGCCGCCTCCGCCGCCGGCGGCGCGCTCCAGCGCGCGCTCGGAGGCGCTGACCAACGCCAGCCCCGGTGGGCACATCAGCGCCTTCTGCGAGCCGCCGACGACCACGTCGATCCCCCACTCGTCCTGGCGCAGCTCGGAGGCGCCCAGGCCCGAGATGGCGTCGACCACCAGCAGGGCGTCGTGGGCGCGGGCCGCCTCGGCCAGCCCCTGCACGTCGTGGACGACCCCGGTGGAGGTCTCGGACTGGGTCGCCAGCACCAGATCGACCTGCGGGTTTTCGGCCAGCAGGCGGTCGACCTCGGCCGGCTCGAGCCGCGCGCCCCAGCCGGGCTCGTAGCGCACCAGGTCGGCGCCGTAGGCGTCGCCCAACTCGATCCAGCGCTCGCCGAACTTGCCGGCGGCGCACGCCAGCACCGGCCGGCCCGGCGCTACCAGGTTGGACACCGCGGACTCCATGGCGCCGGTGCCGCTGGCGGTGAACAGCATCACCGGATTCGCCGTCCGGAACACCGCCGGGAGCCGCTCGATCACCCGCTTGAACAGCGCATCGAAGGCCGGCGCGCGGTGGTAGACGACCGGCTCGGCCATGGCGGCCTGGACCTGCGGCGGGATCGGCGTCGGCCCCGCCGTCATGAGGTACTGCTTGATGAACGGGCTGACCGGCACGGGCCGCCAGACGATAGCGGGAGGCTGGGTGTCAGCCCCCGAGGACGCGGAGCACCACGGCGCGCCGATCCGGCGTCAGCACCAGCACCAGCGCCCAGACCACGATCGCCAGGACTCCCAGCAGCGTGCCGACGACGCCGAGCACGAGGCCGGCCTGGGCCGCGCTCGCGCCCTCGGGGGTCTCGCCGCGGGCGATCCGGCGCCTGGCGTCCCGGCCGACGATCCAGGCGGCGATCGCCAGCGGCAGGTTGAACACGAAGAACAGGCCCAGGCGGGCGCCGAAGAAGGCCAGCAGGCCGCCGATCCCGAGGATCAGCGCCAGGACCGCCCGGTCATTGCGCGGCGGACGCGGTGGGCCGGGGGGCAGTGGGCCCAGCGGCGGTCCCCAGCCGGGAGGCGGTGTGGGAGCCGACGACGGGATCCGGGGTGCCTGGCGCGGCTCGACCACAGTGGATCGCCGACGTCTAGAACTCGGTCTCGATCCAATCCATCATCGCGCGCAGCTGGCGTCCCTCCTCCTCGATCTGGTGGTGGGACTGCTCCTCGCGCAGGCGCTGGAAGTTCTCCTGCCCGGCGCGGTTCTCGGCCACCCACTCGCGCGCGAACTCGCCCGACCGGATGTCGGCGAGGATGTCGCGCATGGCCTGGCGCGTGGGCTCGGCTATCACGCGATTGCCGCGCGTCACGTCGCCGTACTCGGCGGTGTTCGAGACCG
>DATFPO010000105.1:0-1568 GCA_035264745.1 Solirubrobacteraceae bacterium
CAGCCACTCGGCGTTGTAGCGGGCGACGAAGGCGCGGACGGCGTTTCGGACCTCGTCGATGGTCTGGAAGATGCGTCCGTGCACCACTTGTTCTTTCAGGGTGCGGTGGAAGCGCTCGATGACGCCGTTATCTGGCATGTAGGTGGCGGTGCCTTGATGTCCTGCCGGTCCCCATCGGGGCTGGGCTATGGTGAGACCATCCGGGACATGGGGCACCGGGAGCACGCGAGTGCGGGCAGGCCGCCCAAAGAGACATGAGCCGAGAGCTCGAGCTCGTTACATGGCCGCCCCTGCGACCTGCCCGGATGCGCCGCGAGCGCGGATCCGTAGTTGTCGTGTCGCCCGCCGGCTCCCGCTTCGTCGTCAACAGCAGGCGGAGGAGGATGGCTTGCGCGTCATCGGGATGGACATCCACCGCGTCTTCGCCGAGGTGGTGGCGCTATCGGACGGCAAGGTGACCCGATTGGGGCGCGTCGACATGCGCCGCGACCGGCTCGAGGCCTTCGCCCGCTCGACCCTGACCCGGGACGACCACGTCGTGGTCGAGGCGACGGGCAACGCCGCGGCCGTGGTCGAGGTGCTCGGGCCGCACGTCGGGCGCGTCGTGGTCGCCAACCCCAAGCAGGTGCGGCTGATCGCGGACGCCAAGGTCAAGACGGACCGGATCGACGCGACGGTGCTGGCGCAGCTCTACGCCAGTGGCTTCCTGCCCGAGGTGTGGATCCCCGACGAGCGGACCGCGGCGATGCGGCGGCAGGTGACGCGGCGGACGCAGCTGGTGCGGCAGCGGACGCGGCTGAAGAACACCGTGCAGTCGATCCTGCACGCGCACCTGATTCCGCCCTGCCCGCACCAGGACCTGTTCGGCAGGGCCGGCCGCGAGTGGCTCGCCGGGCAGTGGCTGCCCGAGGACGAGAGGGGGGCCGTCGAGCGGCACATCCGCGAGCTGGACCGGCTCGGCGAGGAACTGCGCGGCGTGGAGCGCGACATCGCCCAGCGCGCACTCGACGACGCCGTCGTGAGGCGGCTGATGACGGTGCCGGGCATCGACATGGTGGTGGCCACCGGCCTCGCCGCGGCGATCGGCGACGTCGATCGCTTCGCCGCGCCGGAGCAGCTGGTCGCCTACCTCGGGCTGAACCCGAGCGTGCGGCAATCCGGCGAAGGCCCGGCCCACCACGGCCGGATCAGCAAGCAGGGCCGCGGGCAGGCCCGCGGCATGCTGGTCGAGGCCGCCTGGTCGGCGGCGCGCTCGCCCGGTCCGCTGCGCGCCTTCTTCCTGCGCATCGCCGCCCGCCGGGGCCAGCACATCGCGGCCGTCGCCACCGCCCGGAAGATCGCGGTCGTGGTCTGGCACATGCTGAAGCGGGGCGAGGACTACACCTGGGCCAGGCCGGCGCTGCACGCGAGGAAGCTGCGCAGCCTCGAGCTCAAGGCCGGGCGTCCGCCCCGGCGAGGCCAGCCCGGCAGCGCCCAGGCCTACAATCTCCCCGCCACCCGCGAGGCGGAGAGGCGGCGCGCCGCAGGGGGCGAGGCGGCGTACCGGCGCCTCACCGACGGCTGGCGAC
>DATFPO010000106.1:0-11539 GCA_035264745.1 Solirubrobacteraceae bacterium
GTGGTCAGCGTGCGCCGGCGCGCGCCGCCCGCCGGGCGGCCGCCTTGCGGCGGGTCTGCTCCTGCTCGACCTGGCGCTTGAGCTGCTGCACCGTGCGCTCGAGGTGGCCGCGCACCGTGGGCGCCGCCACCCGCTCGGCCAGCGACCCGAACAGCCCCGCGCCCGCGACCCCGTAGGACAGGCGCAGCTCGACATGGGTCCGTCCGGCGTCGCGCTCCCGGAGCCGCCAGCGCCCCCGCTGGTCGAGCCCGGTGACCGATGTCCAGGCGACGTCGCGGCACTCGACGTACTCGATCACCTCGATCAGGCCGCCCACCTCGGCCGAGCCGACCCGGAACAGCATGCGGTAGCGGGCGCCCAGGCCGCGGGGCTCGTCCGACACCACCTCCCAGCGGGTGACGCCGGACATGAAGTGCAGGTAGCGCTCGGGGTCGGACACGTACTCCCACACCGCCTCGGAGGGGGCCGAGATGTCGATCGCCGCCCCGACCCTCATCCGATCACCGGAAGCCGGCGCTCCGAGGCCAGCGCGTCGAGCGTGTCTTGCATGACCCGGATCACGTGGTCGTAGATCTCGTTCACGTCGGGGTGGGGCCCGAACTCCTCCTGGAGATACAGGGGTGGCAGTGCCTCGACGGTGATCTTGGCCGGCAGCGGAATGTGCCCGAGCATGTCCCCGAGGTTGAGCCCCCACGGCAGGGCGAGGGAGATCGGTAGCACCTTGAGGCGGAACAGCCGGTCGAGGCGCAGCGAGCGCGCCAGCCCCCGGCCGCGGCTCAGGAACAGCGCGGTCTCCTGGCCCCCCACGGCGACCACCGGCACGATCGGCACGTCGCGCTCGAGCGCCAGGCGGATGAACCCCTTGCGGCCGTCGAAGTCGACGCGATGCCCCTCCCAGCTGGGGCGGTGGACCTCGTGGTCGCCGCCGGGATAGACCAGCAGCGCGGCTCCCGAGTCGAGCGCGGTCTGGGCATTCTCGGGCGAGGCGGCGACCGTGCCGAACTTGCGCAGGAACGACAGCCCGGGCATCGACAGCACCAGGTTGTGGGCCAGCTGGTAGAAGGGCCTCTCCACGCCGAAGTAGGCGCAGAAGGCCAGGGTGAACACGATCGTGTCAGGCGTCAGGTTGCCGCCCGAGTGGTTGCCGACCAGCAGGACCGGCCCCGTCTCGGGGATGTTCCCCAGGCCCCGGACCTCGGCCCGGAAGTACAGCGACGAGAGCAGCCACTGGCGCGGCAGGGTCTCACGGATGTAGTCCGGATCACGCTCGTCGAGGTCGGCGACCGGGATCCGGCTGGTCACCTGCTCGGCCAGGCCGGCCGCCAGTCGGCCGACCAGCCCGCGCCCCGTGTCCCCGGCGTGGCCGTTGCGCGCCGCCCGATCCGCGATCCCGGTCTGGGCCATGACCGGCAATTCTATTGGCCCGCGGCGGCCATTGCCGTGCGACGGGCGCGGCGGCAGGCGGAGGCGACGCCGCTCAGCCGGCGCCGGCCACCCGGGGGGCGGGGCGAGTCGGAGGCGCGACCACCGGATGCGGGAGGTCGGCGTCGACCGACGCCTGGCGCCGCATGATGGCCAGGGTGAGCACCAGACCCGCCACCACCAGCGCGGCCGACAGCCTGAGGCTGCTTCCCAGCGCGCTCACGAACGCCTCGCGAACCGCCTCGTGGATCTGCGGGGCCTTGGCGCCGGCGACCTGGTGCAGGGTGGTGAGCGAGCCCGGGCTGCCGGCCAGCAGGCCGTCCAGGGTGTGCGCCTCGGCGGCGGTCACGCTCACGCCGTGCTCCGCCGCCAGGGCGATCGTCCGGTCGATCTGCAGCTGCTGGAAGATGGCGCCGGTCACCGCCACGCCGAGGCTGGCCCCCAGGCCGCTCAGCGTGACGAGCAGACCCGACGCGGAGCCGGCGTGGTCCCGCGAGATCGCGTTCATGGCGGTCAGGTTCATCGGGGTCAGCGCGAACCCCACCCCGAAGCCCATCATCACCGTGGGCAGCCACAGGTCGGCGTACGTGGTGCTCACCGAGAGCGTCGAGATCAGGTAGACCGCCGCCGCCATCAGCGCCAGTCCCGCCACGATCGGCGGCCGCGGTCCCACCCGCGCGGCCACCCGCCCGCCCAGGGGCGAGCCTATGACCATGAGGCCGGTCAGCGGCAGCAGCAGCGCCCCGGCCTGCGTCGGGGAATAGCCCAGCACCTCCTGGAAGTAGACCGGGAGAAAGAACAGCAGCGCCCCGAACGAGAAGTCGAGCACGAAGATGACGATCGTGGAGCCGGCGAAGTTGCGCCGGCGAAAGAAGCTGAAGTCGACGATCGGGTGGCGGCCACGCCGCTCGACCAGCGCGAACGTCGCCAACGCCACCGCGGCGGCGATCAGCAGCCCCACCGTGGGCGCGGCTCCCCAGCCCCAGGTCGGTCCCTGGATGAGGGCCAGCGTCAGGGCGGTGAGGCTCGCGGCGGACAGCAGCACGCCCGGGAAGTCGACCGCCCGCGGGACGGTCGGGTCGTGCGACTCCGGGCAGCCGCGCAGCGCCAGGGCGACCAGCACGACCGCGACCAGGACGTCGACCCCGAAGATCCAGCGCCAGCTCAGCTCGCCGGTGAGGACGCCGCCGACGACCACCCCGATGCCCGAGACGAGCTCGGTGGCGGCCCCCCACAGGCCGATGGCCAGGCCGCGCCCGGCCCCGACGAACACGTTGGTGAGGATCGACATCGACGAGGGCATGAGCAGCGCCCCGCCCACACCCGAGACCGCGATCGCCGCGATGAGCACGTAGACGTCCCAGGACAGCGCCGCCACCGCCGAGCCGGCGGCGAACAGCAGGCCGCCCATCACCAGGGCCCGCCGGCGACCGTAGATGTCGGCCAGCCGCCCCGCGGCGATGAGGAAGGCCGAGAACGGGATCAGGAACGCCGTCACCGTCCACTGCAGCTCGGCCACCGAGACGTCGAACTCCCGGTGGATCGTGGGCAGGGCGACCACCACCGCGGCGGTGGGGAGCTGCACGATGCCGGCGGCCCCGACCGTCGCCGCCAGCGTCATCCGGTGGCTCACGGGCCGCGCGGGATTGGCGCTGGTGGCCTCCGCCATGGAGCCGGCGGGCGCGAGGGCTAGGCGGCCGCGACCGCCCTGAGGCGCGGCCCGGGCGCCTCCAGCGCGTCCGTGCGGGCGAAGAACCGAAGCAGCAACCCGTTGGTCTGCTGCGGTCGCTCGACCTGAGGCGCGTGGCCGCAGGCGTCGATGACGATCTGCTCGGCCGTCGGCAGCCAGCGCGCCACCTGCCGTCCGAAGGCGGCGGGGATGATGCGGTCGTGCGAGGCCCACACGAACAGCGCCGGGGGCCGCAGCTCCGCCAGCCGGGGGTAGAAGCCGCCACGGCCGAAGGGACGGTCCAGGTAGACGTTGCGGGCGGCGGCCAGGAAGGCCAGCCGGGCTCCCCGGGTGGCGTAGATCCGCTGGAACTCGTCCACCACGACGTCCGCCAGGCTGGGATCGATGACCTCGGGGTCGCAGAACAGGCCCAGGAACTGACGGGCCACGCGCTCGCGGCCGAGGCTGTGGGGAAGCAGGCCCAGCTCGGGTCGCAACACCCTGACGATCGGGTGGTAGCCCCGCCTCACGAACGCCACGGCCGGGCACAGCAGCGCCATCGCCGCCACCCGTTCGGGAGCCCTCAGGCCGACCTCGATCGCCACGCGTCCGCCGAGGGAGTTGCCCACGAGTCGCGCGCGCTCGATGCCCAGCTCGTCCATGACGCCGAGGACGTTGTCGGCGAAGAAGGCGGCGTCGTAGGACGCGCTCGCCGGCTTGCTCGACGACCCGAACCCCGGCAGGTCGAGCGCATGCACGCGGTAGGTGCGGCTGAGGGCGGCGGCGGTGTCGAAGAACGAGGTCTTCGTGGCCCCGAGCCCGTGGATGAGCAGGAGGTCGGGCCCGGAGCCCATGGTCAGGGTGGAGACGCGCGTCCGACCCACCGCGACGTCGTGGATTCGCAGCAGGGGCTCGCGCCCGCCCGGAAGGCGGAACAGGCCCTCGAACCCGACGGCCAGGTCGAGGTTGCCGCGGGCGTAGAGCCGGCGGGCGGAGAAGGCCTCCAGCCCCGAGAGGTTCCCCTCGCGAAGCTCCAGCCAGGTGTCGGCGTCGGTGCCGATCACCACGTCCGGCGCGCGCCGGCTGGCGCCGTGGCGGACGCGCGCCGCCACGCTGTCCGTCCGCACCTCCCAGGTGTGCCCGATGTCCGCCAGCCGGATCTGGTAGGTGGCGTCGAAGCCGCGCGGCGCGCCCAGGTAGCGGGCCGGGAGCGAGCGGAAGGCCTGCTCCACGAGCGCCAGCCGGCGGGCGTTGGCGGCTTGCCCAGGCACCAGCGCAGGACCCTACCGCTCCGCTCGGCAGCACGTCTCGCCGATCACCCCTTCGGGGGAGAAATGCCCGCAAACTGCGGGGGAACGTGAGTTCGGAGCAGGTCGGTAGGGTGGCGCGGGTGGGGCCGATCACCCTGCACGACACGCTGAGCGCAAGCCGCCGGACGCTGGCATCCGGCCGGCCCGGGCACGTGGGCGTCTACGCCTGCGGCCCGACCGTGTACGGGCGCCTCCACGTCGGCAACGCGCGGCCGTACGTGGTCTTCTCGCTGCTCAAGCGGTTCCTGGAGCACGAGGGGTACGACGTGACCCTGGTCATGAACATCACCGACGTCAACGACAAGATCTACGACGCGGCCCGCCGGGCCGGCGTGCCCAGCGCTCGCCTGGCGGCCGAGATGGCCGACCATTACCGCGCCGACACCGACCGCCTCGGGCTGGGCCGCCCCGACCACGAGCCGCTGGCCTCGGAGACCATGGAGCCGATCGTGGGCCTGATCGCCGAGCTGATCGAGCGCGGCCATGCCTACGTGGCCGACGGCGACGTCTACTTCTCGGTGCGCTCGGACCCCCGCTACGGGCGCCTGTCCCACCGCGATCCCGACGACATGGACCAGGGGGAGGGGCTGGAGGGATCGGAGCGCAAGCGTGATCCACTCGACTTCGCCCTGTGGAAGGCGACCAAGGAGGGGGAGGACAGGGCCTGGGAGTCCCCCTGGGGCCGCGGCCGGCCGGGCTGGCACATCGAGTGCTCCGCGATGGCCGAGCAGCTGCTGGGCGTCGGCTTCGACGTCCACGGCGGCGGGTCGGACCTGATCTTTCCCCATCACGAGAACGAGGCGGCCCAGACCCGGGCCGCGCACGGCGGCGAGCTGGCGGAGATCTGGATGCACAACGGGATGGTCCAGCTGGACGAGGAGAAGATGGCCAAGTCGGTGGGCAACATCCGCCTTCTGCACGTCGCCCTGGACGAGTACGGGCGCGACGCGCTGGTCATGTACCTCTGCGGCGGCCACTACCGCCAGCCGCTGGCGTTCTCGCCCGCGCAGCTGGAGGAGGCGGCCAGCCGGGTCGCGCGCCTGCGGGAGGTCGGGCGCCGCCTGGCTTCGGGGGCGAGCCCCGGCGACCTCGCCTCCCTGCGCGAGCGGTTCTTCGACGCGCTCGCCGCCGACTTCAACACCGCGGACGCACTGGCGGCGGCGTTCGAGTGGGTGCGGGAGGCCAACCGGCGGCTCGAGCAAGGCCAGGCCGTGGGGGATGCCGACCTGCGCGAGATGCTCGGCGTGCTGGGGCTCGAGAACCTCCTCGACCCCGGACCCGACCAGGAGCCCGACGCCCAGGTGCGGGAGCTGGTCGAGCGCCGGGAGCGGGCGCGTCGGGAGCGGGACTTCGGGTCGGCCGACCGCCTGCGCCAGGAGGTCGAGGCGCTGGGATGGGAGATCCGCGACCGCGCCGCCGGGCCGGAGGTGGTCAGGCGGGCGTGACGCCGGGCCTGCGGTGATCGTCTACGGCCGCAGGGCGGTTCGGGAGCTCCTGCGCGGCCGTCGCCGGGCGACGCGCATCTGGGCGACTGCTCGCGCCGGCCGCGAGCCCTGGCTGCGAGCGGCGGCGGTCGAGCCGGCCGACCCGGCCGAGCTGGAGCGGATCTGCGGCTCCCCGGACCATCAGGGCGTCTGCGCCGAGGCCGAGTCCTACCCATACGCCGGCGCCGAGCGGCTCCTGGCCGCTCCCGAGCCGCTGATCGTGGTGCTGGACGAGATACAGGACCCCCAGAACCTGGGCGCGGTGTGCCGCACCGCCGAGGCCGCGGGAGCCACCGGCGTCGTGCTGCCCGAGCGTCGGTCCGCGCATGTCAGCGCCGCGGTCTGCCGGGCCTCGGCCGGGGCGGTCGAGCACCTCGCGGTCGCACGGGTGCGCAACCTCGCCGACTTCCTGGCCGCGGCCAAGCGCGCCGGCTGCTGGTGCTACGGAGCCGCCGCGGACGCCTCGGTCGAGTACGGCACGCCGGACTTCGACGGCGGCGTCGTCCTGGTCCTGGGCTCCGAGGGCCGCGGCCTGCGACCGCGTGTGGCGGCCGCCTGCGACCAGCTGCTTCGCATCCCGCTGCGAGGCCGGACGGAGTCCCTGAACGTGAGCGCCGCAGCGGCGGTGCTGCTGTACCGGATCTTGCAGCGCCGCGAGGGGACTTGACACGACTCCATAACACTGGTTAGCGTTCGGCTTGAGGTTGAACCTGAGGTTGAGGTACTCCGAGGGTTCAGCAAGGACGGCGCCCGGGGGAGGAGCGCGCCACGGCTTTTGCGGGCCCGCGATGCGAGTCCGCAGAGAGGAGTCGGCGTGGCCAGGTTCTCACCCAAGCCTCAAGCTGAGGGTCAGCTTGACGACGGGTATCTCATCGCGCTCGCCAAGCAGGGCAGCGCGCCCGCCTACGACGCGATAGTGCGGCGCTACCACGGGTTCGTTCGCCTCAAGGCCTCTTCGTACTTCCTGGCCGGCGGCGACGGCGACGACCTCATTCAGGAGGGGCTGGTCGGCCTGTACAAGGCCGTCCGGGACTTCCGCAGCGACCGCGAGTCGAGCTTCCGCAACTTCGCGGAGCTGTGCATCACCCGCCAGATCATCACCGCGGTGAAGACGGCGTCGCGCAACAAGCACGCGCCGCTCAACCGCTACACCTCCTTCTCGGCCTCCCCGCCGGGCGCCGAGGACGGTGAGTCGACCCTCGACGAGCTGCTCGCCGGTCCGCTTGCCCACGATCCGGTCAACCAGGCGATCTCCGGCGAGGAGCTGCGGGCCCTGATCGCGTGCCTGTCGACCGTCCTGTCGGAGCTGGAGTCGCGGGTCCTGGGCCTCTACCTGGACGGGCGCTCCTACCAGGAGATCGGCGAGAGGCTCGGCTGCGAGGCCAAGACGGTCGACAACGCGCTCCAGCGGGTCAAGCGCAAGGTTGGCGCCCACCTCGAGTCGCGCGCGGTCCCGATCTGACACTCGGCGCCGGGGCGCCTAGGATCCCGGCGTGTCCGCACTCGAGATCGCGGCGGTAATCGTGGCGATCCTCGTGCTGCTGGCGGTCGGCGGCGCCGTGGCCAACGCGCGCCGCCGGGCGCCGCGTGCGCAGCTCGAGGCGACCGTGGACGAGGTGAACCGCGCCCTGGCCGCGGCCCTCGCCGCGGACCGGGGGTGGGAGCCGGGCGATCTGGCGGCCGCCGCCAGGCGCGCCTTCGAGGCCGAGCGGCCGGGCGTCGAGGTGCGCGAGCAGGCCCTGGTGGCGGTGCTCGACCGGCCGGGGACGGATCTGGACGAGGCGGTGTTCCGCTTCGTCACCGCCGACGGAGACGAGGCCCGACTGAGGCTCGGACGCTCGGGCGGCGAGTGGCTGTCGCGGGGCCTCGAGGCATGAGCCGCGGACCCACAGGCTGCTCGACCCCTGGCCCCCGCCCAACCGCCTGATGACGCGCCCGACGCCGGACGTGCGGCCCGGCTAGCGGCCGGCCGGTCCGGCGACCGGGGTCGTCGGCGGGGCTCCCGTGCGCAGGAGGCTGGCCAGCAGCACGACGACGGGGGTGCGGCCCCGGTTGGCGGCCCGATGCACGTCGCCCTCCTCCTCGACGAGCCACTGGCCCGGCGTGATGGTCGCCGTCTCGCCGGCGCGGATTCGGCGCACCTTGACCGCGTGCGCGTCCGAGGGGCCGCGCATCACCTCGACGCCGCCACCGACGACGGTGTAGGTGAGGGTCCCGCGCTCGACGTAGGCGACCTGCGTGCCCTCGTGACGGTGGAGCGGCAGCTTCACGCCGGGCCGGATCACCACCCGGGCCAGCCCCAGGGTGCGTCCGCGGGCTCCGATCGGGTCGCGCTGCTGGCCGAGCGCCTCCCGCTTGGCCGCCGCGCCGACGGCGGGACGCGACGAGCCGGGGCCCCCGCATCCGGCCATCGCACAGGCCAGGGCGAGCACGATCAGGACGGGCGCGCGGCGCGGGCCCGCGACGCGGGCCGGAGCCGACGCCCGCTCCTCGGCAGAGCCGGAGGTCGGACTCGAACCGACGGCCTGTCGCTTACAAGGCGACCGCTCTACCAACTGAGCTACTCCGGCCTTGGGAGCGAGTCTACGCCGGCGATGCGCCTGCGCCGCCCGGAGCGGGCGCGGCGACGGCGTGGTCGAGGCTTCCGCGTCCATTGGGCGAGATGACCGCCTCGAGCTCCGGGACGTCCTCGTCCCGGACCCGGTTGAGGCGGCGCTCCAGCTCGCCCAGGAGGACACCGAAGAGGGCGTGGCGCCAGGCTCCCTGCCACAGGGCGCGGCGGTTGCCGCTCAGCGGCGGCAGCTCGTCGCGGGCGGGGTGGAGGCGGTCGGTGAGCGACACCAGCGGCCACAGCCCGAAATGCTCGACCATGGCGGCCAGCACGCCGCGGGCCGGACCGGGCAGCGGTATCGCTCCCGCGCCGGCGGCGTACGCGGCGCCGAACAGCGCCCCGTTCTGCAGGTGCAGCGACAGCCCCACCGCGAACCAACCCGGGCCACGGGTGACCGACTTGCCGAGCAGCTCCACGTCGTCGTAGTCGCTGCCGAACACCCGCTTGTCGAGCGGCTGCTGGGCGGCCCAGATACCGGCCGCGACGGCACCGGCGAAGGCGCCCCTGGCGATGCGTGCACGGTCGATCGCCATCCCGGCCGCGAACTGTAACGGGGCCGCGAGGACGGGGTTGTCGTGGATCCATGGAGCTGTCGCGGTTTCACGCACGCGCGCGCAGGCGGGGGGTGAACCCGCTCGTCTATTGGCCGGCGCGCGCCGTGCTGCAGCCGTGGTTCCACCTCTACTTCCGCCTGAGGCGCCTGGGCCGCGAGCATGTGCCGGAGCACGGGCCGGTGATCTTCGCCGCCAACCATCGGTCGTTCATCGACCCGTTCCTGATCGGCACGCTGGTGCGCCGGCCGATCTACTACGTGGCCAAGAAGGAGCTGTTCCGTCGGCGCTGGCAGGCGTGGATCCTCAACGCGCTCGGGGCCTTCCCGGTGGACCGCGGGGCGTCCGACGAGGAGATGATCGCCACCGCGCGGTCCATCCTGGACCGCGGCGACTGCGTGGTGATCTTCCCCGAGGGCACCCGGGTGCGGCCGGGCTCGCTGGGTCGCCCCAAGCGCGGAGTCGGGCGCCTGGCGCTGGAGACCGGCGTCCCGGTGGTCCCGGTCGCGGTAATCGGCACGGAGGCGATCCGTCGGCGCTGGCGGATCCGCCCGCACCAGGTGCGCATCCGCTGCGGCCGTCCGCTGACGTTCCCGCGGGTGGAGCGCCCCTCGCCCGCCCTGGCGGGGGCCGTGACCGACCGGATCTGGCCCTGCGTGATGCTGCAGTGGGAGTGGCTGGGCGGGCTTCCGCCCCTGCGCCGCGCCGCGGTCGTGGGGGCGGGCTCATGGGGCACCGCCCTGGCCGTGGCCCTGGCCCGGGCGGGCCTCGAGGTGGACCTCGGCTGCCGCAGCGCCGAGCAGGCCCACGAGGTGGCCCGCGAGCGCCAGAACTCCCGCTACCTTCCCGGCGTGAGGCTCCCGGACGCGGTTCGCGTGGGCCGGGCCTCCGAGCTCAAGCTGGCCGCCCAGGACCTGGTCTGCCTCGCCGTCCCGGCCCGGGCGCTGCCCGCGGTCCTCGCCGCGCACGGGGGGAGGATTCCCTCCCGCGCCGGCGTGCTCGTGGTCTCCAAGGGTCTGGCGCCGCCGCTCGGGACTTTGCCCAGCGCGTTCGTGGCCGAGCGGGTGCGCGCCCGCGCGGTCGCCTGCCTCGCGGGTCCGGCCCATGCCGTGCAGGCCCTGGAGCACGGCGCCTCTCTGGTCGTCGCCTGCCGCGACGGAGGGCTGGGGCGCCAGCTGCGCGACACGCTGTCCGCCGCCGGCTTCGACCCGCACTCGACCACCGACGTCACCGGGGTGGAGCTGGCCGCCACCGGCAAGAACGCCGCAGCCCTGGCCGCCTCGGCCGCCGGCGTGGGCGAGCCCAACCTGGCCGGCGCCGCCGCGGGCAAGGTCTTCGCCGAGGTGGAGGCGTACGCTCGCCGGCGCGGCGCCCGTTCGGAGACCTTCGCCGGGCTGGCCGGCGCCGGGGACCTCGTCGCCACCCTCATGGAGGCCGGCAGCCGCAACCGGCGTGCCGGCGAGCTGCTGGCCAGCGGCGTCCCGGCGCGGGAGATCGTCCCGCAGCTCGGACAGGCGGCCGAGGCGGTCGACTCGGTGCCGATGCTGGCGGGGCTGGCCCGACAGGCCGCCGTCCCGGCGCCCACCCTCGACGGGCTGGCGGAGCTTCTGGCGGGCCGCATCGAGCCCGACAGCTGGTCGCGCGAGCTGACCGCGCCCGGGCGAGCGAGGCGAAGCGAGCGGGCGGCGTGAGCGGGGTAGTGTCCATGCGCGATGGCGGACACGCCCAAGGCGCAGCTGGACCGCGACTTCAGCGAGCTGTACCGGCTTCACCTGCGAGACGTCTACTCCTACGCCTACTACCGGATCGGCAACCATCACGACGCCGAGGACCTGACCGAGCAGACCTTCCTGCAGGCCTACCGCCACTTCGAGCGCGCCCAGCGCGAGTCCAACGGGCGGCCGCT
Source organism: Solirubrobacteraceae bacterium (assembly GCA_035264745.1). Classification (GTDB taxonomy): domain Bacteria; phylum Actinomycetota; class Thermoleophilia; order Solirubrobacterales; family Solirubrobacteraceae; genus DATAEY01. The sequence continues at coordinate 10,954 of DATFPO010000106.1, forward strand.
TCGGCCCTGGCTGATCCGCATCGCCCACAACCTCGCCGCCAACTACTACCGCGACCGCTCACGGCGCCCCCAGACGCCCATCGAGGACGCCTCGTTGCTGAGCGCCCCCCACGACACCGAGGCGCTGGTGGAGGGCCGCGAGCGGCTCGAGCGCATCATCGAGGCGGTGCGTGAGCTGCCCGACGACCGCCGCGAGGCGCTGATCATGCGCTTCGCGCTGGGAATGGACAACCGCGAGATCGCGCGGTCGCTCGGTCGCAGCGACGGCGCCACCAAGGTCCTCCTGCACCGGGCCACGCGCCAGCTCGAGGAGATCGTCAGCCAGGAGGCCGCGCCGTCGTGACCCACCGCCAACTGGACGAGGGGGCCAGGGCGTGAGCGGTCGGGCCGCCGACTTCGAGAGCCTGCTGCGCGAGGCCCTCACGCCGGTCGAGCCGCCGGCGGACCTGGTGGAGCGCTTGGAGGCCACGCTGGCCGGGCTGACCGAGCTGGCGGCCGACGAGCTGGAGACCTGGGAGCTGCGGGCCATGGGCGACCCGCGCAACTGGGGGCGACCTCTCGCGGCGGCGCTGGTGGGCGCGGGGGC
>DATFPO010000107.1:0-8136 GCA_035264745.1 Solirubrobacteraceae bacterium
TGGGCAGCGCAGCGGACGCCCGCCACGCCGGCTTCCAGGTTCTGTTCGCCGGGCGCCTGGCACGCGAGAAGGGGGTTCGGGTGCTGCTCCAGGCCTGGCGGTCGACCGGGCTTCGCGCACCCGACGCCGCGCTGGTGCTGGCCGGCGCGGGGCCGGAGGCGGCGGACGCGGCGAGCGTCGACGCGGTGGTCGTGCCCGGCGCGCTGGACCAGGCGGGGCTACGCAACTTTTATGCCGCGTCGGACGTTGTGGTGATGCCGTCGATCCCCACCCGGACCTTTCGCGAGCCGTGGGGCCTGGTGGCCAACGAGGCGATGAACCAGGGAATCCCCGTCATAGCCACCGACGCGGTGGGCGCCGTGGCCGGCGGCCTGGTGCGTGAACGCCGCAACGGGCTCGTGGTGCCAGCCGGCGACCCGGCGGCGCTGGCGTCGGCGATCCTGTGCCTGCGGGATCCGGCCCTGCGCGCCCGGCTCGGGGCGGCGGCCCGAGCCGACGTGGACGCGTACGACCACGCCGCCTGGGCGGAGGGCTTCAGTCGCGCCCTGGCGGACGCTGGGGCCTCCGCCGCTATCCCGACCCCCGCAACCGGGCTCGGCCGGCGGGGTTGATACCGTGATGGGCCGCAACGCCCGGGGATCTCCTCCCCCGACCGTCATGCGCAGGGGTCTTGCCATCACAGCCCTGGCAGGCGCGCTCGCGCTCCTGCCCTCGACCGCTTGGGGAAGCGGCAACGACGTGATCCGTGATTGCACGGACAACGGCAGGATCGACCAGAAGCACGGTCCCATCGACTACCAGCAGGCGCTGGCCAACATGCCCAGCGACGTCGATGAGTACACCGACTGCCGCTCGATCATCCAGGCCGCCCGCCTCAGCAGCCAGGGCGGCGGCGGTGGCGGCGGTGGCGGTGGCGGCGGCCACGGCGGCGGTGGTGGTGGCAACAGCGGCGGCGGCAACGGCGGCGGTGGCTCGGGCGCGAGCGCGACGAAGAGGGCCGTGCCTGTGGTCAAGGGGCCGCCCATCACGCCGCCGGCCAGCCGGCTGGCCTCCCATCCGCTGCAGGAGCGGATCCCGACCTCGGTGATCATCCTGCTGGTCGTGCTGGGCGTCGGCCTGCTGGGCGGTCTGCTCGCCGCCGCGGGCCGGTTCAAGCTGCCGATGCCCGTGGTCAGGGCCGTCAACCGTGTCTTCCCCGGCCGCGCTTAGCGCCCCCGCTCTCGACCCGGTCGTCACGCTCCCGCCGACGCGGGTGCGCTGGGTCCTCCCGTCCGCGCTGGGCGCCGCGCTGGCCGCGGCCGCCCTGATCGCCAAGGGCGGCCAGTCGCTCGCCCCGACCACCTACGTCGAGATCGCGGTGGTTCTGGTCGGTGCGACGCTCGCGATCCTCGGCCTGCTGCTCGCCCCCACTCCGCAGCGACGCTGGGGAGGGATCACCCTGGTCCTGCTGGCGGCGCTGGCGGCCTGGACGGCGCTGTCGATCAGCTGGGCGATCACCCCGGACATCGCCTGGACCGAGGCCAATCGGATCGTGGCCTACGTCGCGGCGTTCGCGGGGGCGATCGGCCTGGCACGACTCGCCCCGGAGCACGGCCGGTCGATCCTGATCGCGGTCGTCGTCGCGTGCCTCGCGATCTGCCTGATCGCGCTGTTCAAGAAGGCGTTCCCCGCGGTCACGAACTCGACCGCCGAGCTCGCCCGGCTGCGCGAGCCGCTCGGCTATTGGAATGCGCTCGGAGCGCTGGCCGCCATGGCCGTGCCGGGCTGCCTGTGGCTCGGGGCCCAACGAACGGGTCACATCGCGGTGCGCGCGCTCGGCTACCCGCTGCTGGGCCTGGCCCTCGTAACGCTGCTGTTCTCCTACTCGCGCGGCGCGCTGGTGGCGCTGGCGCTGGCGCTGGTGTTCTGGTTCGCGGTCGTCCCGCTGCGCCTGCGCGGGCTCACGGTCCTGCTGGTGAGCGCGATCGGCGCCGGGGCGGTGACCGCCTGGGCCTTCTACCAGGACGCCCTGTCCAAGGACGGTCAGCCGCTGGCCGCGCGGATCGCCGCCGGACACACGCTGGCAATCGTGCTGCTGCTGATGATCGTGCTGCTGTTAGCGGCCGGGCTGGCCATCGAATGGGCCTCGGCGGAGTACACGCCTGGCGCCGCGACGCGACGGGCCACCGGGATCGCGGCGGTGTGCCTGGCCCTGCTGCTGCCGGTGGCGGGGCTCGCCGCCCTGGCCACCTCGCAGCGCGGCCTGACCGGCAGCGTCAGCCAGGCCTGGAACGCGTTCTTCGCCACGTCGGCGACCTCGCCCGGCTACGGGCCCGAGCGCCTGACCACCACCTCCTCCAAGCGCGGCGCCTACTGGCACGAGGCCTACCTCATCTGGTCGCACAACAAGCTCGAGGGGGCGGGGGCCGGCGGGTTCGCGACCGCCCGACTCGAGTACCGACGTGATCCCGTCGACGTCCGCCACACCCACGGCTACGTGCCCCAGGTCGCCGCCGACCTGGGCCTCACCGGCCTGCTGATCTCGCTCGCGGGCGTGGTCGCCTGGCTGATCGCCGCCCGGCGCCCCATGCTGCGCCCGCGGCCCGACGACCCCGAGCTCGACGAGCCACTGTGGCGAAGGCCCTCGGACTGGTCGGCGGCCGCGGGCGGGCGGCTGGGCGGACTGGCGCCGCACCGCCTCGGCGACCGCGCCCGGGCGGCCTACGCCCGGGCAGGGGTCCCCAAGCCGTATCCCGGTCCGCTGGAGGGCGCCCGGATCGAGCTGATCACGCTGGTGGCGGTGGTGCTGACCTTCGGGTTGCACTCGGCGATCGAGTGGACCTGGGCGTTCCCGGGCGTGGCGTTGATCGCGGTGGTCGTCGCGGGCTACGTGGCCGGACACGGACCCGTGGGCGCGCCGGGGGCGCCGCGGTCGGCATCGGTGCGGACCCGAGCCGCCGCCGCCGCGGTCACAGCGATCATCGCCCTGGTCTGCGCCTGGGCCATCTGGCAGCCCCAGCGCTCCGCCGCCGCCGTCGACTCGTCGAGCGCGCTGCTGACCGACAACCGGGTCGGCGACGCCCTGCTGCTGGCCAAGCAGGCGGTGAGCCGCGATCCGGTGGCGGACGAGCCGCTCTACCAGTGGGCCCAGGTCGAGTCGCGCGCCCACCATCCGGCCTACGCGGTGCGGATCCTCCAGCAGTCGGTCCGCCTCCAGCCCCGCAACCCCGACCCCTGGCAGCAGCTGGCGGCGTTCCAGCTCGGCACCATGAACAACCCCTCCGCCGCGTACGCGGCCCTGCGGGCGGCGCTGCAGTTGGATCCCAGATCGCCGCTCCTGCGCCAGGAGTTCGTGGCCGCGTACGCCCGGCTGCCGCGATCGAACGTGGCCAACGTCCGCGGCGCAGGCAAGGTGGCCAAGGCGGGCAAGGCCGCCAAGCGGAAGAAGGGCGGCGCTCCGGCCGCGGCCGCCGCCACGCCCGCCGACGTCGCCGAGTGCCGCGCGTTCGTGAGCAAGACCGAGCAGCAGCTGCGCAAGCGCCAGCTGAGCGCCAGCAAGATCCGCAAGAAGCGCGAGAAGATCAGCCGCTGCCAGGCGGCCATCCGCCAAGCCGGCGGTTAGACCGCGGGCGCCTCAGAACCGCCTGCGGCGTCCGGCCGCCAGCAGCGTGCGCCGCCACAGCGGGGGGCCGCCGGCGGTGGCGACGTCGACGTCCTCGAAGCCGAAGCCCTGGAGCAGCTCGCGCAGCGAACGGCGCGTGTAGAAGCGCAGGTGCTGGCCGAGGGGGTCGAAATGCGACTCGAAGCGCGCCAGCGCCAGCGCCGCGGCCTTGAGCCGGCCGTGATACGGGGTGGTGAGGAGCAGACGGCCCCCCGAGCGCAGCACGCGCCGCAGCTCCGACAGCCAGCGGGCGGTGTCGGCGACGTGCTCGATCACCTCCGACGCCCACACCACGTCGAACTCGGAATCGTCGAAGGGCAGGGGGCCGTGAGGGGCGGCCATCTCGAAACGCAGATGGGGGTGCCGTGCGCGGGCCCGGGCCACTGCCTGCTCGGCGATGTCCACCCCGACGGGGTGGGCGCCGGCGGCCTCGAGCTCGGCGCAGAAGGCGCCCTCCCCGCAGCCGACGTCCAGCACCCGGTCGCCCGGGCCGACGGCGGCCAGCAGGAAGGCGCGCCGGCGTGCGAACGCGTACGGCGTCAGATCGTCCGGCAGCTGGCTCCAGACGTCCTCGTAGAACTCCCTCACGGGCTCGCCGGCGCAGGCGGCGCTCACGCCGCCCCAGGCCGGGCTAGAACGCGCCCTTGCGGGTGATCACCGCGGGGACGGTCTTGATCAGGATGGTCAGGTCGAGGAACACCGACCACCGCTCGAGGTAGAGGAAGTCGAGCCGGACCAGATCGTCGAAGTCGAGCTCCGAGCGGCCCGAGACCTGCCACAGCCCCGTGATCCCGGGAAGCACCAGATAGCGCTTCTTGTGCCAGTCCTCCAGCCGCTCGAAGTCGCGCTGGGGAAGCGGGCGCGGGCCGACCAGCGACATCTCGCCCCGCAGCACGTTGAGCAGCTGGGGCAGCTCGTCGAGCGAGAACCGGCGCAGCAGGCGCCCGACCGGCGTGAGCCGCGGGTCCTGGCGGATCTTGAACAGCGCCCCTGAAGCCTCGTTCATCGACTCCAGGTCGGCCTGCATCTGATCGGCGTCGGTGCGCATCGTGCGGAACTTGAAGCAGTCGAACTGGAGCCCGCCGATGCCCGGCCGCGGCGAGCGGTACAGGATCGGGCCGCGCGATGAGATCCGCACCGCCAGCGCGATGGCGACCAGCAGCGGGCTCAGGAAGAGCAGCAGCAGGCTGGCGACCACCACGTCGAAGCTGCGCTTGACGAAGTAGTCGAACCCCTCGAACACCGGGGGCGTCAGCTCGAACAGGGGCATCGACTGCCCGGGGACGAGCTCGGCGCGGTGGGTGAGGATCTCCATGGTGGTCGGAGCCACGCGGACTCTCACGCCACGGCGGTGGCACTCGTCGACCAGCTCGATCGCGCGCTCCTGCGGGAAGTCGGGGTCGGCGATGACCACCTCGTCCACGTGATGGGCGTCGAGGACCGTGGGCAGCCCCTCGACCGCGCCCAGCGAGTGCAGGCCGCTGTCGGTGCTCGGGTTGAGCGACAGGTAGCCGATCAGGTCGATCCGCTGGCCAGAGTCGGTGAGCGCCTGGGCCACCGCCTCGATCTGGGCGCCCGACCCCACCAGCAGGGCGCGCCGGTGGTATCCCGCCGCCCGCAGCAGCAAGCCGGTGACCGACTCGTATCCGTACCGCAGCAGGCCGATGTAGACGGTGGCGAAGAAGAGCGACCCGTAGAAGATGTAGTAGGAGGAGAACCGATTCCCGTTGACCAGTGCGAAGATCAGCGTCACCACGGTGGTCTGGAACAGGGACGCCACCATGCGGCTCAGGCCGGGGCGCTCGGCCCGACTCGAGTACAGGGACGAGCGCGCGAACAGCAGCACCATCACCAGGTAGCCGAAGGCGATCGTGCGCCGCGTCTCGCCGAACGCGATGTCGAAGTTGAAGTTGCCCAGGACCGCGGCCTTGAGCAGGAGCGCGGTGAGGATCGCGCCGTAGAGACCGGCGAAGTCGAGCGCCAGCAGGGTGGCGATCCGGCCCAGCTGGCGCAGCGTGTCCAGGCGCAGCAGGAACGTGACGGCGGGCGGGCGCTTGCGCCGGACGTCGCGATCCGGCAGCCGCAGCGGCGGTGATACCGCCGACTGCTGCGCCTCCGCCTGCTGCTCTTGGACCTTCAGCTCGCTGGTGGCCATCTTCACCGGTCTCAGTTGGTAAACGACGCGACGAACCGGCAGTAGCGGTCCGTCGCCACCCGCCGCGGCCCGTAAGGCTACCCGTGGCCGGCCCCGACGAGGGCCTCGACCCCCGCGGCCTCGATGGTTCGCCGCAGTCCCTCCGGCAGATCGACCTCGGGCTCCCAGCCCAGCACCTCCCGGGCCAGCGAGACGTCGGGACGGCGCTGCTGGGGATCGTCGGTGGGCAGCGCCTCATGGACGATCTCCGACCGCGAGCCGGTCACCTCGATCACCGTCTGGGCCAGTTCGAGCAGCGAGTACTCGTCGGGGTTGCCGATGTTGACCGGCGCGTGGTAGCCCGACTCGGCCAGGGCGATGAGCCCCCGGATCTGATCGTCCACGTGGCAGAACGACCGCGTCTGGGAGCCGTCGCCGAACACGGTGAGGGGCCGGTCCTGCAGCGCCTGGCGCAGGAAGGTCGGGATCGCGCGCCCGTCGTACGGGCGCATGCGGTTCCCGTAGGTGTTGAAGATGCGCGCGATCGCGGTGTCAACGCCCTGCTGACGGTGGTACGCCATCGTCAGCGCCTCGGCGTAGCGCTTGGCCTCGTCGTAGACCCCGCGCGGGCCAATCGGGTTGACGTGGCCCCAGTACGACTCCGGTTGGGGATGCACCTGGGGATCGCCGTAGACCTCGCTGGTCGAGGCGAGCAGGAAGCGCGCCCGCTTGTGCTTGGCCAGCCCGAGCGAGTGATGGGTCCCGTGGGAGCCCACCTTCAGCGTGTGCAGCGGCAGGCGCAGGTAGTCGATGGGCGACGCGGGCGAGGCGAGGTGGTAGACGAAGTCGACCTCCTCCTCGACCCGGTAGGGCTCGATGATGTCGAGGTTGTAGTGGACGAACTCGGGTACCCGAATGTGCTCGATGTTGGCCAGCGAGCCGGTCTCGAGGTTGTCGACGCAGATCACCCGGTGCCCGCGCCGCAGCAGCTCGTCGCAGAGATGAGAGCCCAGGAAGCCCGCCCCGCCGGTGACCAGGCAGGTCGCCATGGCGAGTCAGGATACTCGCGCCCTCAGCGGCCACTGCACCGGCTCGCCCGAGCCGCGGGTGCCGCCTGGCGCCGCAGCACGTGAGCGTCCCCGACCCGTCGGGTGACCTTCTCGGAGTCGAAGTGCTCGAGCAGCGACTGGGCGAACTTGCGGGTGGTCCCCAGCTCGTCGCGCAGCTGGGCGATGGTGATCGACCCGTGGCGGGCGATGAAGTCGGTGACCAGGCGCTGGACCTCGGCCAGCCGGGCGGCGTGGAAGTGCAGGTTGCGTCCGACCCGGACCGCCCGCCCCGCCGCCCGCAGGGCCGGCAGGTGCGACGCGGCCTCTCCGAGCTCGGCGTCGATCGGCGGTTGGTGTCCGGCCTCCCGCAGCCGGCGCTCCAACGCGAGGGCGTCCGGCGAGAGCGGCTCGGCCGGCTTCGGCGCGGCCGGGCGAGCCGGCTCAGGCCTGGCCGGCGAAGGCGCCTCCGGCTCGCCGCGCGACAGGCGCTCCAGGCGGGCCAGCGCCTCGCGCGAGGGGCCGTGCTTGCGCGCTCCGGGGTCGAGCACGGTCCCTCCGCCCAGGGTGTCGGGCGGCGCGATCTGGCGCACGCTCAGCCGGTCGCCGCGGGCGGGCAGAAGCGGGCGTTCGAGGCGCAGCTGGAAGAAGCGCCCGCCCACCGGGGTCAGGCGCGCCGGCGCCTCACGGGTGCCGTGATGCACTTGGACGCGCCCGCCGTCGCGGAACCGGGCCGCGGCGTCTCCGAGCTCCAGCTCGGCGTCGATCACGTGCGTGGGCAGGTGACCCGCGGTCGGGGAGGCCACCAGGTCGCCGCGCTCCACCTCGCGCAACGCGACCCCGACCAGGTTCAGAGCCACCCGCTGGCCGGGGAGCGCGCGGTCGACCGCCTCGTCGTGGACCTGGACGGCGCGCACCCGGCTGCGCAGACCCGCGGGTAGGACCACCACCTCGTCGGCGCGTCCCACCGATCCCGACCACAGCGTTCCGGTCACCACCGTCCCGGCGCCCCGGATGGTGAACGCCCGATCGACGTGCAGGCGCAGATCACGCCGCTCCGCGCCGTCAGCCGCCCGACCCGGAAGCCGGGCGGCGACGCCGTCCAGAGCCGCCCGCAGCTCGTCCAGGCCCTGGCCGGTGCGGGCCGAGACCGCGACCACGGGCGCGTCGGGCAGCAGGGCCCGCGCCTCCTCGGCGGCCGGCGCGACCTCGAGCACGTCGGCCTTGGTGATCGCCACCACCCCCCGGTCGATGCCCAATCCCGCCAGCACGGCCGCGTGCTCGCGGGTCTGGGGCATCACGCCGTCGTCGGCCGC
>DATFPO010000108.1:0-3209 GCA_035264745.1 Solirubrobacteraceae bacterium
TGTGGGACACAGAGCCGGTCGCGCATGACTCGCCGCCGGCGCCCTGGACGCCCGAGCCGCCCCCAGGGGCCGCCCGCCTGATGCAAAGCGCGCTGGTGGAGCGCCTGCGCTCGGGGGTGGGGACGACCCGGAAGCTGCGGCGCCTGCTCGCCCCAGCGGCATGGCGAAGCGGGCTGGCCGAGGCCCGGCGGCTGCCGGGCGCCATCCACCGCGACCTGCTGCCGACCGGCGCCGAGTCGCCGCTGGCTCGCCGCATCTCGGGGCAGCGCGAGGTCGCGTTCTCCAGCGCCCCGCTGGACCGTCTGCGGGCGATCGAGAAGGCCCACGGCGAGGGCGTGACGGTGAACGACGTGGTGCTGGCGGTGGTCGCCGGCGCCCTGCGCAGCTGGATCGAGCGCCACCACGGACCCCTCCCGCCCCTGCGGGTCAAGGTCCCGGTCAGCCTGCACGACCGGGAGGCCCCAGACGACCACCTGGCTAACCGCGACTCGTTCATGTGCGTGACCCTCCCGCTCGGCGAGCCCGACCCGGCGCGCCGCCTGCTGGCGATCAACCGCCAGACCAGCGAGTGCAAGCGCGACCACGACCCGGAGGTGATCGACGAGCTGTTCCGCGACCTGGCTCGCGGCTCGCGCTCGCTCGAGCGCCTGGCCGAGCGCCTGGCCGCCAGCCCGCGGGTGTTCGGCCTCAACGTCTCCAACGTGCCCGGCCCGCGCGAGCCGCTTTACGTGGCGGGGTGCCGGGTGCGCTCGATGGAGTCGCTGGCCGAGATCGGGCAACGGCACGCGCTGCGCGCCTCGGCGGTGTCCTACGCCGGCACGGTGTACTTCGGCCTGTGCGCGGACCCGACCGTGGTCGACCGCTTGGCCTACGTGGCCAGGGCGCTCGAGGACGAGGTGGAGGCGCTGTCGGTGGGAGTCCAAGCGCCTGGGTGATCGGTTCCGCGACCGCGCGGGCGGCGGACGCCGGGTCGGTCACCTAGGTCGTCTTGACCACGACCACCGAGCAGGGCGCCTTGTGGGCCACCGAGTTGGGCACGCTGCCGAGGATCCGGCGTTGCATCCCCTTGTTGCCGATGACCAGCACGTCCGCCGACTGCTCCTCGGCATAGCGGCACAGGATGTCGACCGGATGGCCCTCGCCGGCCACCGTGGTCGTCTCCAGGCCTTGCGCGTGGGCCTTCTCCTCGGCGTCGGCCAGGGCGGCGTCCACGTCCTCCGTGGGGTTGATCGACCACTGGATGTCCTCGGGGGCGTCCCGCTGCTCGTGACGGAGGCGATCCTCGCTCACCGCGCGGTAGGAGCTGATCACCACCAGCCGGGCGCCGTACTTCTCGGCCAGGTCGATCGCGAAGTCGACCGCCTTGGCCGCCGTGCTGGAGCCGTCGGTGCCCACCGCCACGGTCTTGAGCATGTGCCTCTCCCCTGCCGGATCGGTTTATCGCTCGCCATCGGGATATGCTGCGCTCCGAGCGAGTCAGGACAGTCTCTTGCAGGCACGGACCATCTTGCAAGTCGTGATCTTCCTCGCGGTGCTGGCCGCGCTGGCCTACGTGGTGGCGCGGGTCTCCACCGGGTGGGCCGATTGGATCGTGCTCGGCGTCATCGTGCTCACGGTGCTCGGCGGCGCCCGGGCGGTGTTCTACCGCCGCTACCCGACCCGGAAGCGGACGTTCGTCCGCCACTCCGGGCCCGGTCCCGGCGAGCGCTAGCTCCCGGCTCCCGCGGGCTCATCAACGCGACCGCCAGGCCCAGGCCGGCTTCGGGGCGCACGGTCGCGATGCGCCGCCCCGGCTGGATGGCGTCCCGGACCGGGCCCAGCCGCTCGCCCAGGTCGGCGGCGCAGGCGTCGAGGTCGGCGACCGTGAACACCATTCCCCAGAACCGCGCCGGCCCGGGGGGCGCCTCCGGGGAGCCCACCACCTCGATCACCACCTCCCCCAGCCGGTAGAACGCCTGCACCAGGGGACGCTCCGGCGAGCCGGCCCGGCGCCGGCGGCGCGGCTCCAGCCCCGCGCCCGCCAGCGCGGCGGCGGTGCGCTCGAGGTCCGGGGTCAGGACCACCACGTGGTCGACCGCCAACGCACGGTTCGGGTGCCCAGTATCGGTCGGCCGGGGCGGCGCGGCTGCGTGATCCCGGCTCGCGGGCAGCCCGTCGAGCGGCGCGCCTCCCAGCCCGCGGACGGTCCAGCCGACCAGCCCCGGCCCCGCGGCGGCATCCAGCCGGACGGTGACCCCGCCCACCACCATCCGCTGGTCCTCGACGGCGAACCCCAATTCCCGCCAGGGCGCGGGCGGGCCGCCGACCACCAGCTCGACGATCGAGGGCAGCGGATCGGGGGGCTGTCGCCGAGGCTGGTCGGTCGAGTCGGGCACCGGGGTGATCTTCGCACCGGCTCCGCCGCGCGCCCGCCCGGACCGCTCGACGCCCTCTTGTAGCCTGCCGCGGCGATGAGCGCCGAGGCCCGTGAAGGGCGCCCCGCGGTCGACGTCGCCACGCTGCCCCTGGCACGCCCGGCCGCGGTCATGGCGGTCGGGACCGCGCTCTCGCGCCTGACCGGGCTGGGCCGCGTCGTGGCGATGGCTTACGCGCTCGGCGTCGCCGAGTCGCGACTGGCGGACTCGTACAACATCGCCAACACGCTGCCCAACGTGCTCTACGAGCTGGTTCTCGGCGGCGTGCTCACGTCGGTGTTCATCCCCGTCCTGGTCGAGGAGCTGCGCACCAAGCCGCACGACGAGGCCTGGCGCTCGGTGTCGGCCCTGGTCACCGCCTCGCTCGCTGTGCTGCTGGCGCTGACCCTGGTGGCGATCGCCGCCGCCCCGCTGATCATCGAGCTGTTCACCGGCCGGGTGACGGGCGCGCAGGCCGGCCAGCAGCATGACCTGGCCACCTTCTTCTTCCGCTTCTTCGCGCCCCAGATCGCGCTGTACGGGTTCGCGGCTATCGCCGCCGCGCTGCTCAACGCCCACGGGCGCTTCGCGGTGCCGATGTTCGCGCCGATCGTCAACAACCTCGTGGTGATCGTCATGTTCCTCGGCTTCGCGGAGCTGACCAGTGGCGTGCCGACCAACGCCAGCGTCGCCGCGGATCCGGCCCAGAAGCTGTTGCTGGCGCTCGGCACCACCGGGGGCGTGGCCGCGATGGCCGCCGTGAACTGGCCGTTTCTGCGCCGCCTGCCCGGACGCCTGCGCCCCCACCTCGACCTC
>DATFPO010000109.1:0-4547 GCA_035264745.1 Solirubrobacteraceae bacterium
GATCGAGCGGCACGGCTGCGACGCCACCACCGGAGTGCTGACCAGCGCCGTGCGCGACGCCGCCAACGGCGCCGACTTCGCCGATGAGATCCAGCGGCGCTACGGCTTCGACGCCCGGACGATCGACGGGGAGACCGAGGCCCGGCTGACCTTCCTGGGCGCCACCGCGGGGTCGCAGGCCGCGGCGTCCGATCCCACGCTGGTGATCGACATCGGTGGGGGCTCGACCGAGCTGGTGGTCGGACACGACGGGGAGGTCTCCTTCCACGCCTCGACCGCGGTAGGGGTGGTGCGCCAGACCGAGCGCCACCTGCACGACGACCCGCCGGCGCCCGAGCAGCTTCAGATCCTGGCGGCCGACGTGCACGCCACCATCGACGAGGCCGTACCCGCCCGCGTGCGCGACTCTGCGGCGCTGGCAATCGCCGTGGCCGGGACCGCCACCTCCGCGGCGGCCATCGACCTCGAGCTCGAGCCCTACGACCCGTCCCGGGTCGAGGGGCACGTCCTCGAGCTGGGCGAACTGGAGATGCTGCTGTCCCGGTTGGCGGCCGTGCCGCTGGACGACCGCCGGCGCGTCGCCGGCCTGCACCCCGACCGGGCGCCGACGATCGTGGCCGGGGTGGCCATCCTGATCGAGGCCCTGCGACTGTTCGGGCTCGACGAGGTCACGGTCTCCGACCACGACATCCTGTGGGGCGCGGCCCTGGCCCGGGCCGGCGCGGCCCCGGGGGCCGAGTGAGCGCTCAGGCCCCGCCGGGCTCGCGCCACATCGGCCACAGCGGCGGGCTATCGGAGACGCGCATCTCGCCGGTGGCCGTGAAGCCGTTGCGCTCGTAGCAGGCGCGGTTGCGGGGACTGCTGGCCTCCAGGTAGGCGGGCATGCCCTCGCGGTCGCACCGCGCCAGGATCGGGGCCAGCAGGGCGGTCCCGATCCCCTTTCCCTGCCAGGCCGGCGCGACGCCGATCACCGGCAGGTAGTAGTGGGGCTGACGCGGATGCTCTGACTCCATGCGGGCGATGAACCGCAGCATGCGGGGCAGGTCGCGCAGGCCGGCGCTGGAGATCATCCCCGGCAGCATCAGCAGCTCGCGGAAGGCGCCCACGTGCCAGCGCTCGGGCGCCACCCAGATCGAGGCGCCCGCCACGGCATCGGTGGTGTAGGTGAGGTCGTCGTCGAACCACACGCGCTCGCCGAAGTACCTGAAGATGCGCTCCAGCTGGTCGAGGCGCCGGTCCCCGTCGCGGAACACCCAGCTCATGCAGGGGTCGTCGTAGAAGGCCTCGGCCAGGGCCCGCAGCAGCCGCGGGCGGTCGGCCGGCTTGGCCAGCCGCACCGAGCCGGCCTGCTCGGCCGCCTGGGCCGGCGTGGCGGCGGCCTGCGTCTGCGTCGAGCCGGCGATGTCCATGCCCTCCAGTCCCCCTCTAAACCCGTGCACCGCGGTTTCTACACGAGTCGACCCAGCGGCGTGGGCGCGCGGCGGGCGTCGCCCCGATCGCCGGGGCTCAGAGGTCCAGGCGCCGGAACACCGGGCGGGGCAGGTGGCGCAGCCCGGCGAACACCCAGCGCAGCACCGGCGGCGCCCAGACCGTGTGCGAGCCGCGACGCAGCCCGTCCACGATGGCCCCCGCCACCGCCTCCGGCGTGGTGGTGAACGGCGCCTCCTCCATCCCCGCGGTCATCTTGGTCCGCACCATTCCCGGCCGCACGACCATGACCTGGATCCCGTCGGGGATCAGCTCGTCGGCCAGCCCCTGGCAGAACGCGTCCAGCCCCGCCTTGGAGGCCCCGTAGACGAAGTTGGAGCGCCGGGCTCGCTCGGCGGCGACGCTGGAGAGGACCACCAGGGTGCCGTGACCCTGCTCGCGCAGCCGCGACGCCGCTGCCAGCGTCACCGAGGCGGCCGCGACCAGGTTGGTCTCCAGCACCGCCCGCGCGGCCGCCGCGTCGTGGAGGCTGCGCTGCTGGTCGCCCAGTACGCCGAAGGCGACCAGCACCAGGTCCACGTCGCCCAGGCGCTCGAACGACTCGGCCACCACGCGCTCGTGGGCGTCGACGTCGTCGGCGTCGAAGGCCACCGTGTCGACCTGCTCGGCTCCGGCCCGGCGAAGGTCCTCCACCGCGTCGCCCAGCTCATCCGGTCGGCGGGCGGCCAGGACCACCCGCCGCGCGCGCCGGGCGACCAGCGCCCGCACCGTGGCCAGCGCGATGTCCGACGCCCCGCCGAGCACCAGGACGCTCTGCACCGAGCCCAGCGCGTCCTTCATGCCGCCGCCTCCGCCGTCGGGCGCGCCGCCACCAGCCCCAGCCGGCGGGCCAGGTCCGAGTGCATCCGCCCCTCCGGGTCAAGCCCGGCGCGGATCTCCCGCCACTCGCCCAGCCGCGGGTACATGTGGGCCACCAGCTCGGGGCGCAGGCGCGAGTCCTTGGACAGGTAGACCCGCCCGCCCGCCTGCGCCACCAGCTCGTCGAGCCCGTCCAGCAGCGGCGCCAGCCCCGGCGCGCCGGCTGGGACGTCCAGCGCGAGGGTCCATCCCGGCATCGGGAACGAGAGCAGCCCGCGCTCGCGCCCGAAGCGCTTGAGCACCGCCAAGAACGACGCGCAGCGCGCGCCGCTCAGGCGCTCGATCGCCGCACGAAGCGTGTCCTCGGCCCCGAACGGCACCACCATCTGGTACTGGAGGAACCCGCGCGGACCGTACATCCGGTTCCAGCCCCGGATCGCGTCGAGGGGGAAGAAGAAGCGCTCCAGCGACTCCAGCCGGCCCCGCTCCGCGCGCGGGGCGCGGCGGAAGTAGATCTCGTTGAAGGCGGCGACCGTCGAGCGGCGCAGCAGCCCGTCGGGCACCCACGGCGGCGCCGCCAGCTGGGGCGGCGAGGGGGCGCGCAGCGGCGACTCCCGCCGCTCGGGAGGAAGCTCGTCCAGCCCGGCGTGGTCGCCCCGGAACAGCACCGAGCGGCCCAGCTGCGAGCCGCGCGCCAGGCAGTCGATCCAGGCCACCGAGTAGCGGTACTGGTCGTCGCGAGCCTCCATGCGGGCCAGGGCATCGTCCAGGTCGGCGGTGCGCTCGGTGTCCACCCGCATCCACGACGTCTGCACCCGCGACAGGCGCACCGTCGCGGCCACCACGACGCCGGTGAGGCCCATCCCGCCGGTGGTGGCGGCGAACACCTCGGGCCGGTCGTCGGGCGAGCACCGGATTCGCTCGCCGGCGGGCGTGAGCAGCTCGAGCTCGAGCACGTGGTCGCCGAAGGCGCCGTCGCGGTGGTGGTTCTTGCCGTGGATGTCGGAGGCGATCGCGCCCCCGACGGTCACGAAGCGCGTCCCCGGGACCACGTCGGGAAACCAGCCCAGCGGCAGCAGCGCGGAGATCAGCGCGTCCAGCGACACCCCCGCCTCCACGGTGGCCCGCCCCCGGGTGAGGTCCAGGTCGCGCACCGCGGCCAGCCCGCGGGTGTCGATCACGGCTCCGCCCGCGTTCTGGGCCGCGTCGCCGTATGCCCGGCCCAGCCCCCGGGCGATCGCCCCCCTGGGCCCGCTGTCCGCCAGCAGCGCCGCCACCTCCTTGGCGCTGCCAGGGCGATGCACGGTGGCGCGACTGCGCGCGGTCAGCCCCCAGCCGCTCAGCAGCCGGGGCTCACCCCGGCGGTTGTCGTCGGCCGGCGCGGCCGGGCCGGCGCCGGCGGTCTCAGTGGACGGCCGCGACACCGGCGCCCCAGATGACCAGCCAGACCAGCCCCAGCACCTGAAGCGGGCGATCACCGAGCACGATGTCCTCGGGCGCGCCGCCGTGCCCCTCCTCGAGCAGCAGCGCGTAGCGCAGGATCGCCACCGCGAACGGCACGATCGACAGCTCGAACCAGGGCACCGAGCTCTCCAGGCGCGACTGCTCGAAGGCCCACAGGCAGTAGCTGAGCAGCGTCACCCCCGAGGCCATCGTCCAGACGTAGCGCAGGTAGTCCGACGAGTAGGTGGCCAGAGTGGCCCGCACGGTCTCGCGCTCGGCGCCCATCGTGACGTGCTCGCTATAGCGCTTGCCCGCCACCATGAACAGCGACCCGAACGAGGCCACGATCAAGAACCAGCGCGAGATCGGCACGTCCACCGCCAGGCCGCCGGCCACCGCCCGGACGATGAACCCCGACGCCACCACGGCGATGTCCAGGACGGCCATGTGCTTGAGCCACAGCGTGTAGGCGATCATCAGCAGGAGGTAGCCCACCAGCAGGGCGAAGAAGGCCCAGCGCACGGCCGCCGCGATCGCCAGCCCGACCGCCAGCAGCCCGGCCGCGGTGACCAGGGCGGTGCGCACGCTGACCAAGCCGGCGGCGATCGGGCGTGCCCGCTTGACCGGATGGCGGCGGTCGGCGTCGACGTCCCCGACGTCGTTGACCAGGTAGGCGGCGCTGGAGACCAGGCAGAAGGCCACGAACGCCAGCGCGGTCCTGCCGGCCACGCCGGGCAGGGTCAGCACGCCCGCCGCCGCCGGCGCGGCGGCCACCAGGACGTTCTTGGCCCATTGCTTGGGGCGCAGGGCGCGCACCA
>DATFPO010000110.1:0-3732 GCA_035264745.1 Solirubrobacteraceae bacterium
CCTCTGGCCCGACTCCGTGCCCCTCGTCTACTACGCGTACCACATCATGGTCGGGCTGGGGACCATCCTGCTGGCCATCGCCGCGGTGTGCGCCCTCCTGCTCTGGCGGGGGCGGCTGTTCGCGTCGCGGCGGGCGCTGTGGGCGCTGATGCTTGCGTTCCCCTTCAGCTACATCGCCAACATCGCCGGCTGGGCGACCGCCGAGACCGGCCGCCAGCCCTGGACGGTCTACGGGCTGCAGCGCACCGCGCACGGCGCCTCGCCGCCGGGGTCGGTCCCCGCCGGGACCGGCATCTTCACCCTGCTCGGGTTCGCGGGCCTGTACCTGTTCGTGGGGATTCTCTTCCTGATGCTGATCGTGAGGGTCGTCGCCCGAGGTCCCGACGATCCGACCCCGCCGACGACCTCAACCCGGGCCGCGGCCGGGGCCGCCGAGGCGCCGGGAGCGGCCTGATGGCCACCGCCTGGTTCTGGTTCTTGGCCGTCATGGTCACGGTCTACGTGGTGCTGGACGGGTTCGACCTGGGCGTGGGGACGCTGCACCTGCTGGTGGCCCGAGACGAGGTCGAGCGGGAGGAGGCCACCGCGGCGATCGGGCCGGTCTGGAACGGGAACGAGGTCTGGCTGCTGGCCGGCGGCGGTGTCCTGTTCATGGCCTTCCCCCGGGCCTACGCGGGCGCGTTCAGCGGTCTGTACTTCGGTCTCATCCTGGTGCTCTGGCTGCTGGTGGGCCGGGGGCTGGCGCTGGAGCTGCGCCACGAGATCGATCACCCGCTGTGGCGCACGGCCTGCGACACCGTGTTCGCCCTCTCGTCGGCGGGGCTGGCCCTGGTCTTCGGCGTGGCGCTGGGAAACGTCGTGCGGGGCGTGCCACTCGACGCCCACGGCTACTTCAGCCTGCCGCTGTTCGCGATCCTCAACTGGTACGCCCTGCTGATCGGCGTATTCGGTCTGATCGTCCTCGCCGTCCACGGCGCCGCCTTCCTGGCCTTCCGCACCGGCGGGGCGCTGCGCGCCCGGGCGGCGGCCTGGTCCAGGCGGCTGTGGTGGCTGCAGGTCGTGCTCGTCGTCGTCCTGGTGGCGCCCACTTACGCGGTGCGCCCGGCCATGCTGGACAACCTGGTCGACCAGCCGTGGCGGCTGGTCTTCCCGGCGTTGGCGATCGCCGCGTTGATCGCCGAGCGCGTCCATCAGCGCCGCGACCGCTGGGCGTCCGCCTTCGGCGCCTCGGCGCTGTTCATCGTCGGGCTGCTGACCACGATGGCCGCCGGGCTCTACCCCAACCTGCTGCCCGCCCGGGACGGGCACCCGTACAGCCTCACCGTGGACAACGCCGCGGCGGGCGACCATGCGCTGACCACCGCGCTGGTGTGGTGGCCGCTGGGGATGGTGCTGGCCGCGGTGTACTTCACGTTCGCCTACCGGATGTTCTTCCGCGCCGGCGCCCCCGCGCTCGGCGCCGAACCCGCGGCCCCGCAGCGGGGATAGACTCCGGCCGGTGGTCCTCGCCAACTACGCCACCGACGTCACGCTCGGGCTGATCGCCGTGTTCGGGGGGATCGGCGTGGTGGTCGGCGGGCTCATCGCGTATGTCGCAGCGCAGGCCATGGGAGAGCGCGCGGAGAACCGTGGGCGAGGCGCCAGCGCCGGCGGCGAGGGCGAGCGGGCGCTCTAGCCCTACTGGTCGCCGACCACCCGGTGGGCGGTGGTGATGGTGCCCGCGGTCTGGGCCTCCGCCTCGATGAAGTGGGCGTCGGCCGACTCGGCCTGGATGGCGCGTCCGTCGCCGCCGCCGAGCTGACGATCCACCAGCCGGGCGCACTTACGCCCCTCGGCTATGGCGGTGACCACCAGCGACTGGCCCACGCGGGCGTCGCCGCAGGCGAACACCCCGTCGAGCGAGGTCCCGTAGACCGGCGCCTTGACGTTGCCGCGGGCGTCGAGGTCCAGGCCCAGCTGGGCGATCGGACCCTCCTGCTCGGGGTGGGCGAAGCCGATCGCGATCAGGACCAGGTCGGCCGGCAGCGTGTGCTCGCTGCCCGGGACCGGGCGCAGATCGCGTGACGACGTGCCCTCGACGCGGCGCGCGTGGACGGTCGTGACGCGCCCGTCGCGCCCCTCCAGCGCGTTCACTTCGGCGTTCCACTCCCGCTGGCCCCCCTCGTCGAGCGCGTAGGTGGTGAGCGTTCGCTTGGGGGGAAGCGGCCACGGCGTGTTGGTCGGGCGGCCCGACGCCGGCAGCTCGGGGTAGACGTCGAGCATCTTGACGTCCAAGGCGCCCTCGCGGATGGCGTTCGAGATGCAGTCCATCCCGGTGTCGCCGCCGCCGACTACCACCACGTGCTTGCCCTCGGCCACGATCGGCTGCTCGGGCTCTCGGGAGGGACGCCCCTCGAGGCGCGCCACGTGGCGATTCCGCTGGTAGAGGTAGTCCATCGCGAAGTGGACGCCGTCCAGTTCCCGGCCGGGCACCTCCAGATCGCGGTGCACGCGTGAGCCGATGGCCAGCACCACCGCGTCGAAGCGTTCCCGCAGCTCGGCGGCGGTCACGTCGGTCCCGACGTCGACATTGCATTCGAAGCGCACGCCCTCCTGCTCCAGCACGGCGGCGCGGCGGTCGATGATCCACTTCTCGAGCTTGGCGTCGGGCACCCCGAAGCGCATCAGGCCGCCGACGCCCTCGTCGCGCTCGTAGACGGTCACCTCGTGCCCCAGCTTGTTGAGCTCAGCCGCAACCGCCAGCCCCGCCGGCCCGGATCCCACCACGGCCACGCTCCGGCCGGTCCGGTCCTCGGGCGGCTCGGGCACGATCCATCCCTCCTGCCAGGCGCGCTCGGCGATGCCCAGCTCGATCTGCTCGATGGCCACCGGGTCGTCGTTGATGTCCAGCACGCACGCCGACTCGCAGGGCGCCGGGCAGATCAGCCCGGTGAACTCGGGAAAGTTGTTGGTGGCGTGGAGCTGCTCGATCGCCGCTCGCCAATCGCCTCGGTAGACCAGGTCGTTCCAGTCCGGGATCAGGTTGCCCAGCGGGCAGCCCTCATGGCAGAAGGGGACGCCGCAGTCCATGCAGCGCCCGCCCTGCCGTCGCAGCTCGTCCTCGGGCTGGAGGGCGAAGTACTGCTTGTAGTCGTGGATCCGTTCCCGGGGGTCGCGCTTGTCGAAGCCGACCCGATGGATCCTCAGGAACCCGCCGAGCTCGCCCATGACGCTATGGCGCGGAGGGTTCGGAGGCCGGGAGCTGCTCGCCCTCCGGCGAGACCAGCGCCTCCTCCTGGGCCAGCTCCGCCAGTGCGCGGCGGTAGTCGTGGGGCATGACCTTGACGAACCTGGGCAGCAGCAGGTCCCAGTTGGCCAGAACCCGCTGGGCCACGGGCGAGGCGGTCCACTTCAGGTGCTCGGCGATGAGCCCGCGCAGCTCGGCGGCGTCGAGCGGGCCGATCTCGTCGAAGCCGACCAGCTCCAGGTTGCAGCGACGCTCGAACGTGCCGTCCTCGTCCAGCACGTAGGCGGTCCCGCCGCTCATCCCGGCGGCGAAGTTGACCCCGGTGGGGCCGAGGACCACCACCCGTCCGCCGGTCATGTACTCGCATCCGTGGTCACCGACGCCCTCGACGACGGCCCAGGCGTCCGAGTTGCGCACCGCGAAGCGCTCGCCGGCCAGGCCCCGGAAGAAGGCTCGGCCTCCGGTGGCGCCGTAGAGGACGACGTTGCCGACCGCCACGTTGTCCT
>DATFPO010000111.1:0-12450 GCA_035264745.1 Solirubrobacteraceae bacterium
GACATCGTCCTGCGGCTGGGTCGCCACGGCCAGCCGGCGGTCGGGCTGTGCGGCGACGACGGGCTGCTGTTCCGGGTGCAGCGCCAGGCCGCGTCGAGCGGTCGGGATATCGGCTTCGTGGGCCGGGTCGAGCGGGTGGACGTCGACGTCGTCAACCACGTGGCCGAGGACTACATCCCGGTGATCGCCTCGGTGGGCGCCGACCGGGAGGGCCACTCCTACAACGTCAACGCCGACGAGGCGGCCGGCGCGGTCGCGGGGGCGCTGGCCGCTCACAAGCTCATCTACCTGACCGACGTGCCGGGCTGGCTGCGCGATCCCGCCGAGCCCGAGAGCCTGATCAGCCGGGCCAGCGCCGACGACGTCTCGGCCGCCCTGTCCGGGGTGGGCGGAGGCATGCGCCCGAAGCTGGCGGCCTGCCTGGCGGCGATCCAGGCCGGCGTCTCGTTCGCCCACATCGTCGACGGGCGGGTGCCCCACTCGGTGCTGCTGGAGCTGTTCACCGACGCCGGTGTGGGCACCAAGATCACCCCCGCCGCCGAGCCGGCATGACCCTGGCCGAGCTGCAGGCCATCGAGCGCGAGGCGGTCATCCCGTCCTACGCGCGGTTTCCGGTCGAGTTCGTCCGCGGCGAGGGCTGCCGGCTGTGGGACGACGAGGGCAACGAGTACCTGGACTTCCTGGCCGGGATCTCGGTGACAAGCGTCGGCCACTGCCACCCCGACGTGGTGGCGGCGGTGAGCGCCCAGGCGGCTCGCCTGGACCACGTCACCAACCTGTTCTACACCGCGCCGGCGATGCGCCTGGCCCAGCGGCTGTCGCGCCGCTCGCTGGGCGGCAAGGTCTACTTCTCCAACTCGGGAGCGGAGGCGATCGAGGCGGCGATCAAGCTGGCCCGCAAGGCGCGCCCGCAGGGGGAGATCGTGGTCGTCGAGGGCGCCTTCCACGGGCGCACCTACGGGGCGCTCTCCGCCACCCCGCAGGAGTCCAGGCAGGCGCCGTTCGCGCCGCTGGTGCCGGGCTTCGTCGTGGTGCCCAGGGATCCGGCCGCGCTCGACGCCGCGGTGGGCCAGCGCACCGCCGCGGTGCTGCTCGAGCCGGTCCAGGGAGAGACCGGCGTCCACGTCCTCCCCGACGCCCTGCTCGAGGCCGCCCGCGCGGCCTGCGACCGGACCGGTGCGGCGCTGGTGTTCGACGAGATCCAGTGCGGCATGGGGCGCACGGGCACGCTGTGGGCCCACGAGCAGACCGGCGTCGTCCCGGACGCGATGACCCTGGCCAAAGCCCTGGGCGGCGGGTTCCCGATCGGCGCCCTGGTCACCAACCCGCGCCTGGCCGACGTCCTGGCGCCCGGTGACCACGGTTCGACGTTCGCGGGGGGACCGGTGGCCGCATCGGCGGCGCTGGCGACCCTGGACGTCATCGACGATCCGGGACGCCTGGCCCGGGTGGTCGAGCTGGGACAGCGCCTGGCCGACGGCCTGGCCGCGCTGCCCGGCGTGCGCGAGGTCCGCGGCCGGGGGCTGATGCTGGCGGTCGAGGTCGCTGACGCCCCGGCGCTGGCCCGCCGCGCCCTGCTCGAGCAGCGGCTGGTGGTCAACGCCACCGGGCCCACCACCGTGCGCCTCCTGCCGCCCCTGGTGGTGTCGGAGGCCGAGATCGACGACGCCCTGCGCCGCCTGGCCGCGCTGTCGGCCTGAGTACGCTGCCGCGATGAGTCAGCCCGAGCCCGCGCCGGCCCCCCGCACCGCCTCCTACGAGGCCGACCCCGCCGAGGTGGGCCGCGTGCTGCTGCTCTACTCGGGCGGCCTGGACACCAGCGTGATGCTCAAGTGGATCCAGGAACGCTACGGCGCCGAGGTGGTCGCCCTGAGCGTGGACCTCGGCCAGCCCGGCGAGGACTGGGACGTCGTGCGCGACAAGGCGCGGCGGCTGGGCGCGGTCGAGTGCCACGTGGTGGACGCGCGCGAGCAGTTCGCCCGCGAGTTCGTGCTGCCGGCCATCAAGGCCAACGCGGTGTACGGCGGCGGATACCCGCTGTTCACGGCGCTGGGGCGTCCGCTGATCGCCCGCCTGGCGGTCGAGCAGGCCCGGGCCAGCGGCTGCGACACGATCGCCCACGGCTGCACCGGCAAGGGCAACGATCAGGTGCGCATCGAGGCCACCGTGGCCACCCTGGCCCCCGAGCTGCGGCTGCTGGCGCCGGTCCGCGACTGGCGGATGGGGCGCGAGGAGGAGATCGCGTACGCCCGCGAGCACGGCATCGCGATCAAGGGCGGCAGCGAGGTCGCGCCCTACTCGATCGACGACAACCTGTGGGGGCGCTCGTCGGAGGGCCGCTGGATCGAGGCGCTCGACCAGCCGCCGCAGGACGACGTGTTCGGGCTGGTCACCCCGCCGCAGGACGCCCCCGACGAGCCCCAGGACGTGGCGGTCACGTTCGAGCGCGGCGTGCCGGTGGCCCTGGACGGGCAGCGCCTGGGCCTGGTCGAGCTGCTCGAGCGCGCGGCCGAGCTCGGGGCACGCCACGGGGTGGGCATCGTGGACCACGTCGAGGACCGGATCGTGGGGCTCAAGGTGCGCGACATCTACGAGGTGCCGGCGGCGGCCATCCTCCTGTCCGCCCACCAGGAGCTCGAGCGGCTGGTCTGCACCATCCACCAGAACCAGTTCAAGCCCGGGCTCGACCGCCAGTGGGCCTACCTGGTCTACGCCGGGCTGTGGTGGGAGCCGCTGCGCGACGACCTCGACGCCTACATGGACCGGGTCAACCAGCAGGTAACCGGCACCGTGAACGTCCGCCTGTACAAGGGCTCGACCCGGGTGGTCGCCCGCGAGTCGCCCAACGCCATCTACGACCCCGAGCTGGCCACGTTCGGGGAGTCGGGCGGGCTGTTCTCGCAGCACGCCGCCCCGGGCTTCATCGAACTGTGGTCGCTGCAGTCGCGCATGGCGCACCGCCTGCGCGCCGAGCGGCGTGACGGCGATGCCGGCTGACGCCGGCGGGTTCCCGCCGCGGCGGCGGGGGTAGGATCGCCACATGGGCTACCAGGTGCTGGGCTTCGTCGTCTGGAAGGGCGCGAAGTGGTACCTGCGCCGCCGCTTCGGCGCCACCCCGCGCAGGGTCGCAGCCGCCACCGCGGTCGTGATCGTGGTGCTGGGTCTGCTGCTGGGCGGGCGCAGGCTGAGCGGCGACTCCTGATCGGCCGGCCAGCCGCCGGCTAATGCCGCTGCCAGCGGAAAAGCGGCCGGGCGCCATCCGCTCGGACTCCTAGCATGGGCCGTCCATGGCCGCCCAGCCCTGCGTCCATCTGCACGTCCACTCGGAGTACTCGCTGCTCGACGGTGCGTGCAAGATCGACGCCCTGGCCGAACGGGCCGCCAAGTTCGGGCAGCCCGCCCTGGCCCTGACCGACCACGGGGTGATGAACGGCGCGGTGGACCTCTACAAGGCCTGCCGGGCTCACGGCGTCAAGCCGATAATCGGCTGCGAGGCCTACCTGGTCGACGATCGCAGGCGCCGGGGTCCCGGGCGCCTGGAGCGCAACCACCTCACGTTGCTGGCGGCCACCGCGGACGGCTACCGCAACCTGGTGCGCCTGTCCTCGGTGGGCTTCCTGGAGGGGCTCCAGCGCGGCAAGCCGGCGGTGGACATGGAGTCGCTGGCCGCCCACGCCGAGGGGGTACTGGTCCTCACGGGCTGCCTGCAGTCGCGCACCAGCCAGCGTCTGCTCGAGCGCCGCGAGCGCGAGGCCCGGGCCCACTGCGACGAGCTGATCCAGGTGTTCGGGGCCGAGCAGGTCTACTTCGAGCTGCAGAGCAACGGGCTACCGGCCCAGGAGCGGGTCAACGAGGGGGTGGTCCGCCTGGCGCACGAGCTCGGGCGCCCGGTGGTGGGAACCGGCGACGTGCACTACCTGCGCCGCGAGGACCACCAGCACCACTCGGCCCTGCTGTGCGTGCAGACCAAGTCCACGCTGGCTGAGCCCAAGCTCTCGTTCGAGACCAACGAGTACTACCTGCGCTCCAACGAGGAGATGGGCCAGGCGTTCGCCGCCTGGCCGCAGGCCCTGCCCACCACGCTCGAGATCGCCGAGCGCTGCGACGTGGAGCTCGAGCTGGGCAAGCAGCTGATCCCCAGCTTCAAGACCCCCGATGGCCAGCCCGAGGCGGCGTACCTGCGGTCGCTGGTCGAGCAGGGGCTGCGCCTGCGCTACGGGGACCCCCCGCCGGCGCAGGCCCTGGAGCGCGCCGACTACGAGCTGCGCGTGATCGACGACATGGGGTTCTCCAGCTACTTCCTGATCGTCTGGGACTTCGTGCGCTTCGCCAAGGAGAACGGCATCGCCGTGGGCCCGGGCCGGGGATCGGCCGCCGGCTCGATCGTCTCCTACAGCCTGGCCATCACCGATGTGGACCCGCTGCGCTACGACCTGCTGTTCGAGCGCTTCCTCAACCCCGAGCGGGTGTCGATGCCCGACATCGACATCGACTTCTCGGTGCGCGGCCGGGAGCGCGTGATCCGCTACGTGACCGACAAGTACGGGGCCGACCGAGTGGCCCAGATCGTCACCTTCGGCAAGATGCTGCCGCGCGCCGCCACCCGCGACGCCGCCCGTGTGCTGGGCCACGACTACGCCACCGGCGACCGCCTGGCCAAGCTGATCCCGGACCCGATCATGGGGCGGGCGCCCTCGTTCGACGACTGCCTGTCCAAGGGCGAGCCGCTGCGCCGGGCGGTCGACGAGGACTCCGTTGCCCGGCAGATCGTCGACGTGGCGCGCGGACTGGAGGGGATCGTCCGCAACGCCTCCAACCACGCCGCGGGAGTCGTCATCGCCGACCGCCCGCTCACCGACATCGCTCCCCTCCAGCTGGCCGAGGACCGCACCGCCGGCCCGGGCGAGCCGGCCTACCGGACCGTCACCCAGTTCGCGATGGGCCCGATCGAGGAGATCGGCCTGCTGAAGATGGACTTCCTGGGGCTGCGCAACCTCGACGTGATCGAGGACGCGCTCGACATCGTCGAGCGATCGACCGGCCAGCGCCCGGACATGACCACGGTGCCCCTCGACGACCCCAAGACGTACGAGATGCTGGCCCGGGGGGACTCGGTGGGCGTCTTCCAGTTCGAGTCCGAAGGCATGCGCGAGGCCCTGCGCAAGGTCCGGCCCACCGAGTTCGACGACCTGGTGGCGCTGGGTGCGCTCTACCGGCCCGGCGCGATGGACCAGATCCCCGCCTACGCGCGGGGCAAGCGCGACCCGTCGTCGATCTCGATCCCGGACGAGCGCCTGCGGCCGATCCTGGAATCGACCAAGGGCGTGATCCTCTACCAGGAGCAGGCGATGAAGGTTGCCACCGAGATCGCCGGCTTCTCCGGGGCCAAGGCCGACGACCTGCGCAAGGCGATCGGCAAGAAGAAGCACAAAGAGATGGCGCGCCTCAAGCCGGAGTTCATCGCCGGATGCCGGGCGTCGGGGACGTCACCCGAGCTCACCGAGTGGCTGTGGACGACGATCGAGCGCGGCAAGGACTACTCGTTCAACAAGTCGCACGCCGCCTGCTACGCCTTGATCTCCTACCGCACGGCCTGGCTGAAGGCCAACCACCCGGCCGAGTACATGGCGGCGCTGATCTCCTCGGTGATGTCCACCAAGGACAAGGTCCCGTTCTTCGTGTCCCGGTGCGAGGAGATGGGTATCCAGATACTGCCGCCCGACGTCAACGAGTCCGACCACCGCTTCGTCGTAGTGGAGGGCAACATCCGCTTCGGGCTGGACGCGGTGAAGGGCGTCGGCCATCAGGCGGTCGAGGCGATCAAGCGCGCCCGCGAGGAGGGCGGCCCGTTCGCCTCGCTGTGGGACTTCTGCGCCCGGGTCGACTGCCGGGCGGTCAACCGCAAGTCGATCGAGGCGCTCATCAAGTCGGGAGCCTTCGGCTTCACCGGCGCCTCGCGCCGGGGGATGCTCTCGGTGCTGGAGGCCGCGCAGTCCGCCGGGCAGCGGGCCCAGGAGGACCTGCAGATCGGTCAGGGCTCGATCTTCGACCTCGACGGCGACTCGGCCGCCGGGACCGCGGCACCGGCGAGCGCCCGGCCGGCCGATCCCTCGATCCCCGCCGTGGAGTTCGAGCGCCCGGAGCTGTTGGCCTTCGAGAAGGAGTCGCTCGGGCTCTACATCTCCGCGCACCCGCTGCGGGCGGTGCGCGACGCGATGACCGAGCGGGTGGACTGCTCGCTCTCCCAGCTGGCGGCGCGCCGCGACGCCGACTGGGTACGGGTGGGCGGGATCGTGACCGAGACCAAGCGCATCCGCACCAAGAAGGGCGACCCGATGATGTTCGCGACGCTCGACGACTTGGAGTCCCAGGTCGAGCTGCTGGTTTTCGGCAACGCCCTGGCGGCGACCGAGGCGGCGATCGCCCCCGACCGGATCGTCCTCGTGCGCGGGCGCGTTGACCACAAGGACTCCGCGACCACCTGCCTGATCGTCCAGGAGGCCGAGCTCTTCGAACCCACCGCCGAGGAGGCCGAGGCCGCGCGCGAGCGAGCGGGGCGCCGACAGCCCGCCCCCGAGCCGGTCCGTGTGCGGATCGACGCCGGGCGGCTGCCGGCCGCCGTCCTGGGTGACCTCAAGCACCTGCTGGAGAGCTTCCCCGGGGAGTGCGAGGTGGTGCTGGAGATGCAGACCACCTCGGGCGCGCGCCGGCTGCGGCTGGGGCCCGGCTACCGGGTGGCGCCCTCCACGACGCTGCGCGCCGAGCTGCATCACCTGCTCGGGGAGGCGGCCCTGGCGGCCTGAGCCGCGCGTTAGGGTTCGCGGCCCATGGCCGCCGCCCAGCCAGCGCCGAGCCCTGTCACCCGCCCGCCGGAGGACGGCCTGCGCGAGACCGTCGAGGCCCTGGTGGCCATCGAGCGGGCCTCCAACTCGCCGGGCGAGCGCGAGGCGGCGGAGTGGATCGCCTCGCGCCTGGAGCGGGCCGGCGCCAGCGCCACCATCGAGGAGGAGAGTGCGTACGAGAGCTACGCTCGGCCCCTGGCCGGGCTCAGCGTGCTGGGCGCCGCCGCGGGCCTGGTCGCGCTGAGCCGCCGGGGGCGCGTCGCCGCCGGAGTCGCGGCCGCCGCGATCGCCGGGGCCATGGCCGAGGACATCTCCAACGGACCCCGGCTGTTCCGGCGGGCAACCATGCGCCAGAAGCCGACCTGGAACGTGGTGGCCCAGGCCGGCGACCCGGACGCGGAGCGCACGCTGGTCCTGCTCGCGCACCACGACGCCGCTCCCACCGGCCTGGTCTTCGACCAGAGCTTCCAGCGCTGGCTGGCCGAGACCTTCCCCGGCATCGTCGAGCGGATCGACACCGGCCTCCCGCAGTGGTGGCCGGTGGTGGCGTCTCCGGCGCTGGTGGCAGTCGGGGCGGCCACCCGCAGGCGTGGACCCGCGCTGGCCGGGCTGCTGGGCTGCCTGCTGGCCACCGCCGCGTTCGCCGACATCGCCCGCAGTCCGATCACCCCCGGGGCCAACGACAACCTCAGCGGGGTCGCCTGCCTGATCGCCGTCGCGCAGGCCCTGCGCGACGAGCCCGTCCCCGGTCTGCGCGTCCTGCTGGTCTCCTGCGGCTCGGAGGAGACGCTCCAGGGCGGCATCCGGCCGTTCGCCGCCCGCCACTTCCCGGGGCTCGACCGCGAGCGCACCTGGGTGCTCAACTTCGACACCGTGGGCTCGCCCGAGCTGATCCTGCTCGAGGGCGAGGGGCCGCTGGTCATGGAGGACTACCACGCCCGCAGCTTTCGCGACCTGGTGGCCCGGGCGGCTGAGCACGCGGGGGCGCCGCTGCGCCGGGGGATGCGCGCCCGGTCCAGCACCGACTCGGTCATCCCCAGCCGCGCCGGCTATCCCACCGCGACGCTGGCCTCGATGAACCGCCACAAGGCCCTGAGCAACTACCACCAGACGACCGACACCGCGGAGAACCTCAACTACGCCACGGTGGCCGGCGCGGTGGCGGTCGCCGGCGAGGTCATCCGGGACCTGGCCGGGGGCGGCTGACCGGCCGGCTCGCTCGGCTCAGCCGGTCACAGGCCGCGCACCGCCAGCCCCCGCTCGCGCAGCTCGAGCGCCCGGTGCACGTCGGCCGCCGCCGGCGCCTTGCCCTCGACCCCCGGCCCCTCGAAGATGCCGGGCAGCCCCTCGAACCGGGGCTCGGACAGGAACACCGCGCAGCCCGCCTCCCCAAGCTCGCCGTCGCCCAGCGGCGCGTGTCGGTCGACATTGGACCCCAGCGGCGACCGGGAGTCATTGACGTGCAGCGACCCCAGCCGCTCGAGGCCGCCGACGGCGCGGTCGCACCGGTTCAGCACGTCGGACAGCCCCTCGGAGGTGCGGATGTCGTAGCCGGAGGCCAGCAGGTGACACGAGTCCAGGCACAGCCCCAGCCGCTCGCCGCCGGCGGCGGCGTCGATCAGCCGTGCCAGCTCCTCGAACGAGCGTCCCAGGGTGCCGCCCGCGCCGGCGGTGTTCTCGAGGTGGAGCGGGCAGCGCTGGGACTCGGCCAGCGCCTCGGTCAGCAGTCGCCCGGTGCGTCGGATGGCCGCGTCCACCGACCCGCCCAGGGCCGAGCCGGCGTGCAGGACGACCCCGCTGGCCCCGATGGCGTCGCCGCAGCGCAACGCGATGGTCAGCGAGGCCAGCGACTTGCCGCAAATCTCCGGGTCCTCACTGGCGCAGTTGATGAGGTAGACGGCGTGGATCAGCGTGGCCTGCACCTCCGCCCGCGCCTGTGCCTCGCGGTAGGCGGCGACCTCCTCCTCGGTGTAGTCGCGCGCCCGCCAGGCGCGCGGGTTCTGGTTGAAGAACTGGATCGAGCGGGCGGCGCGCTCCTCGCCACGCTCGATCGCCCGGGCCGGCCCCCCGGCCGGCGAGACGTGGGCGCCCACTAGCATCGGCCCCCAGTATGAGCATGAGGCTGCGATTCGCGCCCTCGCCCACCGGGGCGCTGCACATCGGGGGGGCGCGCACCGCGCTCTACAACTGGCTGCTGGCCCGCGGCCCGGAGGGCGGCCAGCTGGTCCTGCGCATCGAGGACACCGACCCCGAGCGCTCCACCCGCGAGAACATCGAGCGGATCCTCGAGGCGCTCACCTGGCTGGAGCTCGACTGGAACGAGGGGCCGGTGTTCCAGTCCACCCGGGCGCCGCGCCACCAGGAGGCGTTGGTCGACCTGCTGCAGGCCGGACGCGCCTACCGCTCGACCGCGACCGCGCGGGACGTCGCGGCCTGGAAGGAGCAGCACGGCGCGGAGCGCGGCTTTCGGGGCAAGCCCGAGCCGGAGGGCGCCGTCCGCCTGCGGGTGCCCGACCACGGCTCGGTCACCTTCGACGACGTCATCCGGGGCGCGGTGACGTTCGAGCATTGGCACATGGACGACCCGGTGGTGGCCAGGGCCGACGGTTCGGTGCTCTACAACTTCGCCGTCGCGGTGGACGACCTCGACGCCGGCATCACCCACGTGGTGCGGGGAGAGGACCACCTGTCCAACACCCCCAAGCAGCTGCTGGTCTTCGAGGCGCTCGGCGCGGCGTCCCCGACGTACGCCCACCTCCCGCTCCTGCTGGGGCCCGACGGCAGGAAGCTGTCCAAGCGTCACGGCGCGACGTCGGTGCAGGACCTGCGCGATCGCGGCTACCTGCCCGAGGCGGTGCGCAACTACCTCGCCCTGCTCGGCTGGGGGCACGGCGACGACACCATCCTGTCCACCGACGAGCTGAAGCGCCTGTTCTCGCTGGCCGCGGTCTCTCGCTCGCCGGCGGTGTTCGACGAGCGCAAGCTGCGCTGGATGAACGGGCGCTACCTGCGTGAGCTCACCGTCGGCGAGCTCACCGAGCGTCTGGAGCGGTTCACCGGCCGGCAGGGGCTGGGGGCGGGCGCCGCGATCGCCCAGGAGAAGATCCAGACCCTGGCCGACTTCTGGCCGCTGGCCGGCTTCCTCTACGACGGTCCGTTGGACGATCCCGATGCCCGCGCGCGGGTCCTGCGGGCCGAGGGAGCCGCGGACGTCCTGGCGGATGTCCGCGCCGCTCTGGCCGACGCCGAGCCGTTCGAAGTGGACACGCTAGAGGCGGCGCTGCGGGGAGTGGTGGAGCGCCGCGGGGTAAAGTCCAAGGACGTCTTCCAGCCTCTGCGGGTGGCGATCTCCGGGACCACGGTCTCGCCCGGGATCTTTGAGAGCGTGGCGGTGCTGGGGCGCGAGCGCACGCTCGAACGCCTCGACGCGGTGCTCGACCAGGGCGTGCCCGTGCCGAAATCGCCCTCCGACCCCTAAACCTTCCGCGGCCTCCTGCCGATAGCGGAACTGGCAGAGGCCAGTCGCACCCGCGGCGGCCAGGTGCCCGAACCCGCTCAGCAGAATGGCAAGCGCCCAGACCGCCCGCCGCAACCCGACCGGTCACGGCGCGGACATCGCCCCCCGCCACAACGAGGGCCACGGGCGGCGTCTGACCGCCGCCTTCGAGGCGCTCGAGGGCTTCCCGGCCCTGGCCGAGTCGCGCAACCGCGCCCTGCTGGGGTCCGCCGACGACCGCGCCTCGAGCTCGGAGGTGGTCTGCGCCGTGGAGTCCGACGTGGCGCTGACCATCGCCGTCCTGCGCACGGCCAACCGGACGCCCGGCAAGCGCCAGCGCCGGGTGGAGAGCATCGGACAGGCGGTGGAGCTCCTGTCGCCCGCCGGCGTCCAGGCCCTGGTAGCCCGGCTGCACACGTTCGACTTCTTCGAGCGCGGCGGGCTCTGGGACATGGCGCCCGAGCGCTTCCGCCTGCACTCGCTGGCCTGCCAGCGGGCCGCCGACCGCCTGGCCGCCGAGACCGGCTACGGCGACCGCGACCGCCTGATGGTGTCGTCGCTGCTGCATGACATCGGCAAGCTGGTCCTCCTGCACGCCTATCCCGGCTATCCGGAGGAGGTCCACGGGACGGCCCGGACCCCGGAGGAGCGCGTTCACCAGGAGCGGCGCGAGCTGGGGGTGGACCATGCCCTGGTCGGCGGCGTCCTGGCCCGCCGGTGGGGGCTGCCGAAGTCGATCGCCTCAGCGATCGAGCGCCACCACTCCGAGGACTGCGAGGGCGACGCGGCCTTCGTGCGCCTGGCCGACACGCTGGCCCACTACGGGCAGGGCGATCCGATCTCGCCCGGCGAGCTGCTCAAGACGGCACAGCTGGTCGGGCTCGGGCCCTCCGAACTGCGCCGGGTCCTCTACGAGCTGCCGTACCCGCGTCAGGGCCGCCGGCTCGCGCAGGAGCCCTGCCCGCTGTCCGATCGCGAGCTCGACGTGCTCAAGCGCCTGGCCCAGGGCAAGGTCTACAAGCAGATTGCGTCGGAGCTATCGCTCTCGACCAGCACCGTCCGCAGCCACCTGCACAACGTCTACGGGAAGCTGGGCGCGGTCGACCGGGCCCAGGCCGTCCTGTTCGCCACCGAGCGCGGCTGGCTCTGACCGCCGGCCGGGCCGCAGCCTGCGGTCCAGGCACCAGGCCACCGCGATGCCCACCGCGTCCACCCCGACGTCGAGCGGCGTGCCGTGGCGCCCGTGCACGAAGGTCTGGTGGTACTCGTCGGTCGCGGCGTAGACCAGGGCGATGACCGCCGCGAGCCAGGGCCGCTGGAAGTCGAACGCCCGCAGCCACAGCCACCACAGCGCGCCGTACTCGGTGGCGTGCAGCACCTTGCGCCCGACGAAGTCGATGACCCCCAGGCCCGAGTTGAGGTCGGGCTGGGCCGAGACGACGAAGATCACCGCCATCAGGGCGAGCGGCGGGAGCACGCGGCCGGCCAGCGCGCGCAGGCGATGGGCGGGAACCGGGGCGCCGGAAGGTGCCATACGATCGAACATCGTAGGAGCCGGTCCGTGATCTCGATCACCACCAAGTCCCCGTACGCGTTGCGCGCCCTGGCCGAGCTGGCCCGTAGCGGGACGGACGCCGTCGTGCCGATCGGCGAGCTGGCGCGTCGTCGCGACATCCCGGTTCAATTCCTGGAGCAGCTGTTCGCGGTCCTGCGACGCGCGGGCGTCCTGCGCTCCCAGCGCGGCGTCAAGGGCGGCTACTCGTTCGCCCGCGACCCGGCGGAGATCACCGTGCTCGAGGTCGTCGAGCTGCTCGACGGGCCGGTCGGGGCCGGTGCCGAGGGCGTGTTCGCCGATGCCGCCGCCGCCGCCCGCGCGATCCTCGCCCATGCCACGATCGCCGACGTCGCCGAACGCGAGGCGCGTGAGAGCCACGCGTCGATGTACCACATCTGACCTTAGCGCCGAAATCCCCTGCAAATCAGTGAGTTTGGCCTCCCCGTGGGACACGCCACGGGACAGTTTCCGGGGGGGCGTGACCAGCCATGACACATCGCCGACCCCGCTCGTACAGTCGGTGTCATGGCTCGCAAACGCCAGGTCACCGTCTACTC
>DATFPO010000112.1:0-3055 GCA_035264745.1 Solirubrobacteraceae bacterium
CGCGGAGGGCATGGTGGTCGACGGGTACATCGTCAAGCAGCTCTTGGACAACCGTCTGGATGACGAGCTGCGCTACGCCGCCAGGGGACCGGACGGCAACCTCGCCACCGTCGTTTTCTCGACTCGACCCCACCCCAACCGCCGGGCGCGCTCCCGTTTCCGGAGGCTCGCCGCGCGCCGGCGCGACATCGAACACCCCGCGCTGATTCCGGTGCGCCGCATCGACGAGCACGATGGACATGCGGTGCTGGTCATGGACACCTACCCGAGCCGGACTTTCGGCGAGCTGGTCGCGAAGCGGGCGCCCCTCGCCCCGGACCAGGTGGTCGAGCTCCTGGCGCCGGTCGCCGATGCGATCGACCTCGCGCACAGGCACGGTCTCGTGCACCAGGCGCTCGGAATCGACAGCCTTCTGGTCCAGGACGGCGGCCGCCTGGTGCTGGACTCGTTCGGCGTGGTCGTCCCCCACGATGACGCGCCGCCCGGGCTCGACCAGACCGGCGATGTCCGCTACCGGCCACCCGAGCAGGTGCGCGGGCAGGTCCTCGACCCGGTCGGAAACGTGTACTCGCTCGCGGCCATCGCGGTGCACGCCCTGACGGGGGCGCCCCCATTCCGCGGCAATCCGCCTGCGGTCTCGTACGCGCAGCTGGTGGAGCCCCCGCCGGCCGTGAGCACGCGCCTGGCGACGCTGGGGACGGAGGTCGACGCGGTGGTCGCGCGTGGCATGGCGAAGGAACCTGATGCGCGGCACGGGTCCGCCGGTGAGCTGATCCGAGAGCTGGCGGAAGCGCTCGGCGTCGGTCCGGCGCCCATCCAGGTCACGGGCGCCCGGCCGGGTCCCCGGCGACCGGCTGCCCGGAGTCGCGCAGCCACGGCCATCGCCGTGATCACCGTGTCGGCTGTGGTCGGGAGTCTCGCGGGTGAACGGCTAGACCCCCTCGGCGCTGGGGACAGTCGCGCGGGGGAGGCCCCGGCCGCGACGACCTGGACCCAGCTCAACGCTCAGCGCGCGAAGGCGCGCGCGGAGCTCGCCGCGGCGAAGACCCCGCGCGAGCAGGCCGCCGCGGCCTCCGGCCTGGCGTCGGCCTACCGGTCGGCCGGCCGGGACGAGGTGCGGCCAGGCCTGGCGGCGGCGGCCTCCGCGGCCTCCGCGGCCTACTCGGACCTGGCGGCTGCGGCTAACCGTGGCGACGCACGCGCATACGACGAGGCCGCCGGCGGCGTCCTCGCGGCGGAGCGACGACTGCAGCGCACCGCTAATTTGCAGCAGCAACGCAAATAGATACGATGTCGTGGTGCCGTTTCTGACCCGGCGCGCCGGATGCGCGCTGATCTCCTGTCTGGCCCTCCTCGTGCTGGCCGCTCCGTCGGCGTGGGCGGCCCCCGGCGGCGTGCAGCGGCTGAAGTACCGGGTCGGCCCGGTCAAGGTGACACCCGGCCAGAATCGCATCGCCTACGACGTGCTCGGCCAGAAGCCCTCGGTCGACGGCTACATAACGCGGATCAGGGCAAATCTCGTGCGGGCCGACGGCAGCGTGCCGCCGTCGAGCCAGATCATGTTCCACCACGGCGTCTGGCTGAACCTGTCGAAGCAGGACGCCACAACGGGAGGGGGCCTCCCCGAGCGCTTCTTCGCCATCGGCGAGGAGAAGTCGATCCTGACGCTTCCGCGGGGCTTCGGGTATCCCTACCGCGCCGGCGACCGCTGGCTGCTGAACCACATGATCCACAACCTCACCCCGCGTCCGTACGAGCTCTACTTCACCTACGAGCTCGATTTCATACCGGCGAGTTCGAGGAGGGCCGCCGGCACGCGGCCGGTCCGGCCGATCTGGATGGATGTCAGGAACGGCAACCTCTATCCGGTGTTCGACGTGCTGAAGGGGACCGGTCGGCGAGGCCGCTTCACGTACCCGACCCAGGCCAGGTCCCCCTATGGCCAGGGGCGGCGCATGAACGAATGGACGGTCGACCGGGATGGCGTCCTCGTGGCCACCGCGGGCCACCTCCACTCGGGCGGGCTCTGGAACGACCTCTACCTGCGAAGAGGGTCGAAGCGCGCACACCTCTTCCGGTCCACCGCGAAGTACTGGGAACCGGCCGGCCCGGTTTCCTGGGATGTGTCCATGACCGCCACCCGCCCGGACTGGCGCGTGAGGGTGAGAGCCGGGGACGTGCTGAGCACGAGCGTCACGTACGAGACGCGCCGAGCGGCGTGGCCGGAGTCGATGGGGATCATGGTCGCCTACATGGCCTCCGGTGGACGCGGAGCGAACCCGTTCACCACTCGTGTCGACAAGCCCGGCCGCGTGACCCACGGCCACCTCAGGGAGAACAACGACCACGGGGGCGGGCCGGCGACCCTGCCCGACGCGCGACAGCTCACCCCCAGCAGCTTCAGCGGCACGCTCGTCGACATCACGGACTTCCGGTACACGGTCGGGGACCTCGGGCTGTCGGGTGACGCCGGGAGCCCGCCGACGATCCAGGCCGGCCAGGCGCTCACCTTCCGCAACAACGACGACGGCGACGAGATCTATCACTCGATCACCTCCTGTAAGGCGCCGTGCAACCGCTCCACGGGCATCGCCTACCCGATCGCGGATGGTCCGGTTCAGTTCGAGTCCGGACAGCTGGGAACGCGGCTCCCGGGCGTTGGGACCGTCGACTGGACCACGCCCACCGACCTCAAGCCCGGCACCTACACGTACTTCTGCCGCATCCACCCGTTCATGCGCGGCGCCTTCCGGGTCAAGCCCTAGCTCGCCTGTACGCTCCCGGGAGTGAGCGCGGGCAAGAGCAAGTCCGGGGGCAGCGCCGCGGCCGCGGCCGACAGGGTCCGGGCGATCCTGGAGGCCGCCGAGCAGAGCGCGGCCGAGCTGCGCGCCGAGGCGGCACAGGAGATCGAGGCCCAGCTGGCGCGCGCGGAGGCGGCAGCGGAGCGGCTGTCCACGCGGGCGGCTGAGATCGAGCGCAGCCTCGACGCCCTTGCGGCCGGCGTGCGCGAAGAGCTCTCCGGCCTGAAGGCGGACCTGGAGGAGCTGAGCGCCGT
>DATFPO010000113.1:0-7751 GCA_035264745.1 Solirubrobacteraceae bacterium
CCGGGGACCTCGGCCTGCTCACCGCCCGGGCGCTGGAGCTGATCTCCCGCGCCGACGTGATCCTCCACGACCGCCTGATCCCGGATGCGGCGCTCGCCGGCGCGCGGCCGGACGCCGAGCTGGTCTACGTGGGCAAGCGGCCGGGCCAGTCCTCGATGGATCAGCGCGACATCGAGCGCCGCCTGATCGAGCACGCGCGCGAAGACCGGCTGGTGGTCCGCCTCAAGGGCGGGGACCCCTTCGTCTTCGGGCGGGGCGGCGAGGAGGCCGAGGCGCTGCGGGACGCCGGCATCGAGTTCGAGGTGGTTCCCGGCGTGACCGCCGGGGTCGCCGCCGCCGCTTACGCCGGCATCCCGGTGACCCATCGCGAGGCGGCCAGCGCCGTGGCCCTGGTCACCGGCCACGAGGATCCCGACAAGCCGGAAACCTCTCTTGACTGGCGCGCCCTGGCGGCGTTTCCGGGCACCCTGGTGCTCTACATGGGAGTGGCCCGGCTGGAGGCGATCGCCGAGCGTCTGGTCGCCGCCGGGCGCGCGCCGACGGAGCCGGTGGCGGTGGTCGAGAGGGGGACCTGGCCCGACCAGCGAGCGGTCACCGCGACCCTGGGCACGGTGGCCGAGCGGGCCGCGGCCGAGAGCATCCGGGCCCCGGCCATCACGGTGGTGGGTGAGGTCGCGGGTCTGGCCGAGCGCCTGGCCTGGCTGGAACGCCGGCAGCTGCACGGCCTGCGGGTGGCGGTGACCCGTGCCCGGGCCCAGGCCAGCGAGCTGGCTGCACGGCTGATGGACATGGGAGCCCAGGTCATCGAGGCGCCGGTGATCCGGATCCGTCCCCTGGCCGGACCCGCCCCGGACGTCGGTGGCTACGACCTCGTCTGCCTGACCAGTCCCAACGGCGTTCGCCTGCTGTTCGAGCGCCTGGCCGCCGAGGGTCGCGACGCTCGGGCCCTGGCCGGCGCGACCGTGGCGGCGATCGGACCGGGCACCGCCGGGGCCCTGGCCGAGCACGGCGTGAGCGCCGATGTGGTTCCCGAGCGCGCCGTGGCCGAGGCGCTGGTCGAAGCCCTCCGCGACGTCCCGGTGCGCCGTGCGTTGGTCGCCCGCGCCCGGGAGGCGCGCGACGTGCTGCCCGACGCCCTGGCCCGGCGGGGAGCCGATGTCGACGTCGTGGCGCTGTACGAGACGGTGGCCGAGCCGCTCGCACCCGCGGCCCGCGAGGCGGCGCTGGCGGCCGACTACGTGACCTTCACCTCGTCGTCGACCGTGCGCTTCTTCGTGCAGGCGGCGGGAGCGGGTCTGTCCGAACGCACCCGCGTGGTGTCCATCGGGCCGGTGACCACCGCGACGCTGCGCGAGCACGGTCTCGAGCCCCACGTGGAGGCCGCCCGCCACGACATCGACGGAGTGGTGGAGGCGATCGTGGCCGACGCCGCTCGCCGCGAGCCGAGCGTGGCCGGGCGGTAGGTTGCGGCGGCATGGGCGGACCGCCCGCCATCACGTTCCTCTCCGACTACGGCTACGACGACGACTTCGCCGGCGTGTGCCGCGGGGTCATGGCCCGGATCTGCCCCGAGGCACGCGTCATCGACATCACCCATGGGCTGCCGCGCCACCAGGTCAGGCTCGGGGCGCTCGTCCTGCGCAACGCGCTGCCATTCATGCCGGCCGGTGTGCACCTGGCCGTGGTCGACCCGGAGGTCGGCGCCGAGCGCCGCTCGGTCGTCCTGCGCACCGTCGATGAGGACCGGCTCTTGGTCGGGCCGGACAACGGGCTGCTGTGGCTCGCCGCCGGGCGATTCGGAGGGATCGCCGAGGCGATCGACATCGGCCGCTCGGGCTGGCGGCTGGAGCCGGTCTCCGCCACCTTCCACGGGCGTGACATCTTCGCGCCGGTGGCGGCCCGGTTGGCCGCGGGCGAGCCGCTGGGCGCAGCCGGCGACCCCTGCGAGCCCGACTCGATCAGCCGGCTGGAGCTGCCGCGCGCGCACCTGGACGACGGATGGCTGGTTACCCACGTGGTGGCCAGCGATCGCTTCGGCAACGTGATGCTCGACGCCACTCACCAGGACCTCTCCGACACCGGTGTGCGCCTGGGACGCCCGCTCGAGCTCGAGGTCGGCGTCCAGCGCTTCACGGCCTGGTACGCGGTGACCTTCGCCGACGTGCGGCCGGGCGAGCTGCTCGT
This sequence comes from Solirubrobacteraceae bacterium, assembly GCA_035264745.1. Taxonomy (GTDB): domain Bacteria; phylum Actinomycetota; class Thermoleophilia; order Solirubrobacterales; family Solirubrobacteraceae; genus DATAEY01. The sequence goes on from DATFPO010000113.1 coordinate 2,185, forward strand.
GTACGAGGACGCCTACCGCACGCTGGCCGTGGCGGTGAACCGCGGCAGCGCGCTCGAGCTGCTCGGCCTGCGCCCCGACCGCGAGCTTCGGATCGCGGCGGCGTGAGCGCCGGCGGGCCACTGGGCCGCCCGCGCCTGCACCTGCGCTCGGTGGGCTCGACCAACCAGCGCGCCCGCGAGCTGGCCGCCGCCGGGGCGCCGCACGGCACGCTGGTAACCGCGACCGAGCAGACCGCGGGCCGCGGGCGTCAGGGCCGCCGCTGGGTGGCTCCGCCCGGGCGCGCGCTGCTGATGTCGCTCGTGCTGCGCGAATGGCCGCGGCTGCTGCCGCTCGCCGCGGGGATCGCGGTGGCCGAGGAGTGCGGCCCCCGGGCGTCGATCAAGTGGCCCAACGACGTGCTGCTCGACGGCGGCAAGGTCGCGGGGATCCTGGCCGAGGGCCGCCCCCGGGAGGGATGGATCGTCCTGGGCCTGGGCGTGAACGTCGCGCTGCGGGCCGAGGACCTTCCGGTGGAGCTTCGACCGGTCGCCGCGGGACTCGGCCGGCCGCCGGAGATGCTCGACGCGACACTCGCCGATCTGCTCGACCGGCTCGCGCGGTGGTTGACGGCGCCGGCGGGCGAGGTCCTCGACACCGTTCGCGCCCGCGACGCGCTGACCGGCCATCAGGTCAGCTGGGAGACCGGAGACGGCGTCGCCGCCGGCATCGACGACGAGGGCCGGCTGCTGGTCGACACCAGCGGCGGCCGGCGGGCGCTGGGCGCCGGCGAGGTGCACCTCGGCCCGGCGGCCGGCACGGCCGGCTAGCTGCCGGGCTCGACTCGGGGCCGACCCTCGCCGGCCCCGCCGTCCGGCGCCGCGGCCGGCTCGTCGCGCGGATCGTCGGCGACCGTCCCCGCGATCGTCTCCTCCAGCTCGTCCCGATCCGCCTCGGCCAGGGCTGCGCCCCCGTCGCCGGCCCCGTTGTCCGGCTCGCCGGACAGGGCCTCGTCGAGCACCTCCTCGGGCGGGGCCTCCTCGAGCCGGGCGCCCGGGGTGGGCGGACCGTTGTGCGCGGGCGCCGCCGCGGCGGGCTCGGCCTCGACGGGCCTGCGGCGACGGCCCCGCCCCCGGCCCCGGCGGCCGCGGGGGAAGTTGCGCAGCAGCTCGCGGGCGAGCGCCGACGGCTTTCGCGCCATCCGGGTGCGCGCACCGTCCAGAGCCTGCTGGGCCTCGGGGGTATGCGCCAGGGCCGCCGCGAGCAGCGCAGCCGACAGGCGCCGGTCATGCTTGCGCGCGGCGTGGACGATGCGTCGGGCGTTGCGGGCGTGGGCCGCCCCGGAGGAGTTGACCAGCAGCCCCAGCAGCCGCTTGGTCTCCGGCCACCGCTGGACTGCGTACTCCTCGTGTACCTCGCGGGTGTACTCGGCCATGTGCCAGATCCACCGGCTGGCCTGCTCGCGCGAGCCGATCCGCTTCTCGGCCAGCGCCTGCAGCAGGACCTTGACCCCCTCCCGCTTCTCGTCTCGCGGCCAGGTCCCGACGATCTCCACCGCCTCGTCGAACGCCGCGGCGTCGCGCGAGCCCGCGATCTCGTGCACCGCCCGCAGCCGGAGCTGGCTGTGGCGGTTGCGCTGGACGGCGGTTATCAGGAAGCGCCGCCGCAGCTCGCCCTGGCGATCGAAGTGCAGCATGGCCTTGGCGCGCCGCCAGCCGTTGGGCGACACACGGGCGCCGGCCAGCGCGGCCCAAACGTGCTGCTCGCCGTACTCGAGGTGCTCGACCGCGATCCGCCACAGCTCGCGCTCCATGACCTCACGCCAGCGATCGCGGTCAGGGGTCACCGGCAGCACGCGGCGCTCGACCCGCACCCGCCGGCCACGTCCGCGGCGCACCGGCCCGACGACGATCGCGCCCCCGCGATAGACGTCGCGGTCCAGCAGCGAATGCAGCGTGACCACCGGGTCGTCGTGCTTGGTGGCGGGGTGGACGAAGTCCACGACGATCCCGGCCTCCTTGCCGGGATTGCGGCGGGTCACTCGGCCGACCCGCTGCTGGTACACCCGCTTGGAGGCGGTGGGCGCGAGGTGCATGCAGACCGTCGCACGCAGCGAGTTCCAGCCCTCGGCCAGCAGCTGGGCATTGACCAGCACGTCGATCTCGCCGCGCTCGTACGCGGCCAGGATGCGGGTGAGCTCGCGCTTGGGGGTCTCGCCCGACACGCCGCGGGCCTTGAGGCCGGCGGCCCGCATGGCCTCGGCGACGTTGTAGGCGTGCTGGACGCCCGCGGCGTAGACGATGCCGGCCACGCCGCTGAAGCGCGTCTTGTAGAGGTCGGCCACCGCGACGTTGAACGGGTGCTGGTCCAGCAGCTCGGCGAGCATCTCCTGGTCGAACTCGGTGTCCACCTCGCCGCGCCGCAGCGGTACCTTGGCGATGGTCCGGACGCCCGGCCCGGGCGGGATCCGGATGCAGCGCAGTGGCGCGATCACTCCCCGGCGCGCCGCCTGGGCCAGGTCGAAGCGCGAGGTCTGGGTCGGGAACAGGTCGGTGACGTGGCGCGCGATGAGGGCGCCGGTCGCCGTCATGCCGATGAACACCGGGCCCGACCAGCGGCGGATCGAGGCGCTGGTCTTCTCGCCCAGCGCGGTGTGGGCCTCGTCGCAGATGACGATCGTGTAGGCGTCCGAGATCCGTCCGGCGTTGCGGACGAACCACTGATAGGTCTCCACCGTCACCGGCCCGCCGCCGGGGTCCTTCCCGTCCAGCAGCGGCGGAGAGATGCGCTTGGCGTATCCGCGGTCGCGCAGCTCGCCGTGGAACTGGTCGACGAGGTTGCGGCGGTGGGTGAGGATCAGCACCCCGCCCGTGCGCGACGCCTCCACGAAGCCCAGGGCGGCCACCGTCTTGCCCGACCCGGTTGCGTGCTCGAACCAGAACCGTCGCGCGGCGTTGGGGTCCTCGGGCTGCTCGGGCAGCTGCGCGTCCTCGTCGAGGTCCGCCTCCTCCCAGTCGAGCGGCTCCTCGTCAACGCCGACCTCCTCCTCGATCTCCTCCTCGCCGGGGATCGCCGCCGATGCCGGGCGGATCGAGTCGGCCGGGGCGGCGCCATTGCCGTTGGCGGCCTGGCGCTGGACCTCGGCGGTGAGGGCGATCAGCGTGCCCGAGAGCGCGTCGACCTGGTGGCCGGTCAGCTCGGTGCCGTCGGCCAGCGCCGGCCGTTCCTCGGCCAGGAGCCGGTCCAACCCGAGCAGCAGCGAGAAGTCGCGCCGCCACTCGATGGAGGGCTGTTCGGCGCCCGCGTCGAGCTCGGCGAGCGCCGTGTCCAGCGCCCGCCGGCGAGCCGACCCGGGCGCCAGGGCCTCCTCGGGAGTCTCGCCGTTGTAGACGAACTGCTCGAGGGTGAACTGGGCCGCCCGCTCGATGTCGGCGGCATCGGGGTGAGACGCGGCCTTGACGGCCGCTGGCGTCGGTTCAGCCATGGGGCTGGGTTCGTACCTCGGGAGCGGGGGCCGCGGATGCTTGGTGCGGCTCTCGGCGACGGTTGGAGCCGAGGTCCGCGGCGGATCGATCGTCAGGCCCACCGCTTAAGGAAGCAAACATCAGGATACACCTCCCCAGGCGCACACGGAGCCCTCGGTCACCGCCCACCGGGCACGTGGGTCCAGCTCTTAGGCTCTGGTCGTGGCGCAGACCGGGGACATCGAGGTCCGGCCCGCGCGCGGCGCCGGCGAGCGCGCCGCGGCGATGGAGCTGCGTCGCGATGTGTTCGTCGGCGAGCAGGGAATCTCGCCGAGCCTCGAGACCGACCTCCGGGACGCCGACGCCCTCCACCTGGTCGCCGTTCGCGGTGAGCAGGTGGTCGGGACCTGCCGGGTGGTGATCGATTCCGGGATCGCCAAGCTCGGGCGGCTCGCCGTCAGGAGGGATGCCCGCGGCGCGGGCGCAGGGGCGGCGCTGGTGGTTGCGGCCGAGGCGCAGGCACGTGACGCGGGCGCCGAGCGGATGGCTCTGCACGCCCAGGCGCATGCCACCGGCCTGTACGCCGCCCGCGGCTTCGCCCGGCTGGGGGCGCCGTTCCGCGAAGCGGGGATCGAGCACGTCAGGATGGAGAAGCAGCTTGCCTGAGGTCCGCGTCGACCCACTCAGCGGCCACAAGTCGATCGTCGCCGGCGAGCGGGCACGACGACCCGGGGGCGGACTGCGGGCGCACCCGGCAGAGCCGCTGGAGACGGCGGACGACCCCTTCGCCGAGGGCAACGAGGCCCGCACCCCTCCCGAGCTCTACGCCGTCCGCCCGGCGGGCGGCCCGCCCGACTCGCCCGGGTGGACGGTGCGGGTCGTCCCCAACCTCTACCCGGCTCTGTCGCCCGACGGCGCGCAGCCGGCCGCCTCCGCGAACCCCGACCTGTTCAGCGCCCGCGCGGCCGACGGCGCGCACGAGGTGATCGTCAACTCCCCCGAGCCGGTCACCTCGCTCGCGGCGCTGGCGGTCGAGCAGGTCCGCACCGCGGCGGAGCTGTGGCGCGAGCGCATGCGCGCCCACGCCGACGCCGCCTACGTCCACCTGATCGTCAACGAGCGGCACGAGGCCGGCGCCTCGATTCCCCACACGCACGCCCAGCTCTATGCGCTGGACTTCGTGCCGGCCGCGGTGGCCCGGGAGCGCGAGCGCTTCGGCGCCCACGCCACGCGAACCATGGGTGGCAACCTGCTGGGCGACCTCGTCCAGCAGGAGGTCAAGCTCCGCGAGCGCCTGGTGGCGGTGGACGACGAGGCGGTTCTCCTGTCCCCGTTCGCGGCCCGGGTGCCCTTCCAGCTCGCGCTGGCGCCCCGGCGCCCCCGGATGCGCTTCGAGGACGACGGGCCCACCGGCGCCGCGATGCTGCACGACGCGTTGAGTCGCCTGACCCGGCGGCTGGGCGCCGCCCCGCCCCTGAACCTGTGGATCCGCACGGCGCCCCGCGGGGCCGAGCACTTCTGCTGGCGCATCGACATCCTGCCCAGGCTCACCGTGCTGGCCGGGCTCGAGCTGGGGGCCGGAGTCGGGCTCAACATCGTGTCTCCCGAGCTGGCGGCGGCGGAGCTGCGTGACGCGTGATCGCCGTCGCGGCGACCATCGCCGTCTCGGTCGGCCTGGGCGTCGGCCTGGAGCGTCGTCTGGGGCCGCGCGTGGACCACGCGGCCCGGGCGCTGCTCACGACCATGCTGTTCACCGTCCTGCCCTTCGTGACCTTCTTCAACATCGTGCACCTGCAGCTCACCGCCGATGTCGGCGGGGGCATCCTGCTCGCCTACGCGGCGCTCGCCCTCACGGCACTGACGGCGTGGACGGCCGCCCGGCGCGTCATGCGGCTGGGACGGACGAGCACGGGCGCGGTGATCAACGCCGCGATCCTGGCCAACACCGGCTATCTCGGCCTTCCGCTCACCGTGGCCCTGCTGGGCGGTGACCACCTGGCAGAGGCGGTGGCCTACGACAGCCTGGTGGGCGGCCCCGTGCTGCTGATTGCCGGCTTCGCGGTGGGCGCCGGCTTCGGCGAGCGCGTGGGCGAGCGGCGGCGCGACCGGATCCGTGCCTTCGTGGC
>DATFPO010000114.1:0-6380 GCA_035264745.1 Solirubrobacteraceae bacterium
CCTCGTCGAGCGGAACCGCGTGCACCGCCGCCGCGGCGGCCGCCAGCTGGTGGGTGAGGCCGGCGCGCGCAGCGGCGTAGCGGTCGTCGCGCAGCAGGCGGCGGGGGATGGTCTCCCCTTGCACCCGGGCCATGACCAGCCCGGTGCCGTCGCCGTGCAGCCACAGCGGCTCGGGAACCGGGACCCCGTGCCGGTGGGCCGCGGCGAGCGCCTCGAGCTCACGCCGGCGCGCAGGCGGGTCCTCGACCCCCTTGGGATCCCGTCGCAGGACGAGCTCCCTGCGCCGGCCGTCGAGCACCGCGGCGAACGCCCACAGCTCCCGCGAGGCACCGCCCTGGAGCGGCTCGAGCCGCTCGATCTCCACCGGGCGGCCGAAGTGGCGCGCCGCCCCGGCCTCGAGCTCCTCCCCTATCTCATCGGGCCCGGGCAAGGTCCGGCAAGCGTATTGCGGCGCATTTCCCGTCGCCGCGAGGGCGGGGTGGCGGCGCGGGTAGGCTAGGGGCTCAGGCGGCTCGGACTACGGAGGCAAGATGGCCCAGCACCTCGATCGGCTCAGCGCGGTGGACGCCTCCTTCCTGCACAACGAGAGCGACGCCTCGCACATGCACGTGGGAGGCATCACGATCTTCGAGGGGCCGCCGCCGGCGCTCGACGACTTCTTGGACCAGATCCGCAGCCGGCTGCACCTCGTGCCCCGCTACCGCCAGAAGCTGGCGGTGCCGCCGCTCGAAACCGGGCGTCCGCTGTGGGTCGACGACCCGTGCTTCAACCTCGAGTACCACGTCCGCCACACCGCGCTGCCCGAGCCCGGCGACGAGCCGAAGCTGCTGGCGCTGGCGGCGCGGATCTTCTCCCAGCGGCTGGACCGCTCCAAGCCGCTGTGGGAGACCTGGTTCGTGGAGGGGCTGGCCGACAACCGCTTCGCGCTGATCACCAAGACCCACCACGCCCTGATCGACGGGATCTCGGGCGTCGATCTGGCCACCGTGCTGTTCGACCTCTCGCCCGTGCCCCAGCCGATCGAGCCCGACGGCGACGAGTGGCAGCCGCACAGCGAGCCCTCCGGGGCCGAGCTGGCCCTGGGAGGCGTCCGGGGCCTGGTCGGCCAGACGGCGGGGCTGGCGGTGCGCGCGCTGCGCGGCGTCACCAGGCCCGAGGCTGCCGTCGGCGCGGTCCGCGAGGCCGTCGAGGGAGTAAGCGAGGTGGTCTGGGCCGGCCTGAACCCGGCGCCGCCCACGCCGCTCAACGTGGAGATCGGCTCCCATCGGCGGATCGCGGTCGTCCGCGGCCAGCTCGACGACTACAAGGCGATCAAGAACGCGCTCGGCGGCACGGTCAACGACGTGGTGCTGACCGTCGTGGCCGGCGCGCTCGCCCGCTGGCTGCGCTCGCGCGGGGTCCGCACCGAGGGCCTCGAGCTCCGTGCCCTGGTCCCGGTGTCGATACGGGGCGAGTCCGAGCGCGGTCACCTGGGCAACCGCATTGCCGCCATGCGCGGGCCGCTCCCGGTCTACATCAACGACCCCGTCGCCCGTCTTCGCTTCGTCAGGGAGGCGATGGAGGGGCTCAAGGAGTCCAAGCAGGCGGTCGGCGCCGAGGTGCTGGCGGGAGTGCAGAACTGGGCGCCCCCCACCCTCCTGGCCCAGGCCTCGCGGCTGAACTTCTCGACGCGGCTGTTCAACCTGATCGTGACCAACGTTCCCGGGCCCCAATTCCCGCTCTACCTGCTGGGGCGTGAGCTGCTGGACATGGTGCCGATCGCCTTCCTGCCCCAGGACCACGCCCTGGCGGTGGCGATCATGTCCTACAACAGCCGGGTGAGCTTCGGGCTGCTCGCCGACTACGACGCCCTGCCCGACGTGGACTTGATCGCCGGCGCCCTCGAGGAGTCCCGCGACGAGCTGCTGGCGGCGGCCCGCAAGCGGAGCGGCACCGGTCAGCGGGGAACCCGGGCACGGTCGAGGTCGAGCCGCGGCGGGGCAGGCCGCAGCGGGCAGACGGCGCGAGCCTAGCCGGCGGGGCTCAGAAGCCGAGGGCGAACTTCGCGTCCTCGCTCATGCGCTCGGGCGTCCAGGGTGGCGTGAACACCATGCGAGGCTCGACTCGCTCCACGCCGTCGAGCTCGCCCACAAACTCCCGCATCTGCTCGCTCACCTGCGGTCCGATCGGGCAGCCGGGACTGGTCAGCGTGAATGTGATGCCGACCGTGCCATCCTCGATCTCGATGTCGTAGACCAGACCCAGCTCGACGAAGTCGAGCCCCAGCTCGGGGTCGATGACGTTGGTGAGCGCCTCGGTGACCAGGTCGACGGTGGGCATGGGGCCAGTGTAGACCGCCGCCGGGTGCGCTACCGTCCCAGCCATCGTCGCCTTCGACGAACAGCCGCCGGTGCTGCGCTGCTGCGGAGACGAGGACCTGGCCACCCGCGGCGCTAGGCGCACCGCGCTGGCCCGGGCCATCAGGGTGCGCGCCGACGTGGTGGTCGACTTCAGCGACCTAAGCTTCGCCGACGCGTCGCTGATGCTCGACCTGGCGATGCTGGCCCTGAGACTGCGCCACAACGGGCGGCAGCTGGTGCTGCGGGGCGCCCGGCCCCACATCCACCGGCTGATCGAGATCGTCGGGCTGAACCGGCAGCCCGGCGTGGCGTACGCCTAGCCTCCGGCCGCCCCCGTCCGGCTGACGTAGCCTGTAGGTCGATGCTCGTCCCCCTGCTCGTGCTCGTCTTCATCGTCGTGCCGCTCGCGGAGCTGTACGTGATCATCGAGGTCGGCCAGGCGATCGGCACGGTGCCCACCATCGCGATCCTAATCGCCGACTCGGTCCTGGGGTCGCTGCTGCTGCGCTCGCAGGGGCGGGGCGCGTGGCGGCGCCTGAACCAAGCGCTGGCCGCCCGCCGCCCGCCGGCCCGCGAGGCGCTCGACGGCACCCTGATCATCTTCGGGGGCGCCTTCCTGATCACGCCCGGCTTCGTCACCGACGTGCTCGGTCTGATCCTGCTCATCCCGCCGACGCGCGCGCTGGTGCGCCGGGCGCTGGTCGCCCGCCTGTCCCGCCGCCTCGTGGTCACCGTGGCGGGCCGCCCGCTCCGCCGTACGCGGCGCGGCCCCGCGACCAGCCGAGGCCCCTACGACGTCGAGGGGACCGCGGTCGAGGTCGACTCGCCTCACCTCGAGCGGTGATCGGCCCCGAAGACGAGACCCCGCGCCCGCCGGCCGGCGACGGGTTCGGGGACGCGGTGTCCTTCGCCTTCGGCGACGCGGACGCCGAGCTGTACGGCATCGCCCGGGTGGGTCTCTCGCCGGCCGAGCGCCGGGCCAGCGCGTTCGCGGTGCTGTTCGAGGGCACCGAGCCGGTGGTTGCCACCGTGCAGGGCGGGGTCGATCTCCAGGAGCCGGGGTGGGACGACATCTCGGTCGGGGGGCTGCGCGCGCGGATCGTCGAGCCGCTCAGCCGCTGGTCGGTGGAGCTCCAGGCGCAGGACGGCGGCTTCGCGCTGGAGTTCGCGGCCGCGTCCGAGCCCATGGAGCTCGGCGCCGGCAGCGCAACCGCCTCCGCCAGCGGGCTGGAGGGATACGACCAGCTCTGCCGGGTGGAGGGCGAAACCCGCGTGAACGGGCGGGCACGGCGCCTTAGCTGCCTGGGCCAGCGAGGTCACGGCTGGGGCCCCGCGCCGTGGGGGCGCATCGAGCTGGCCCGCACCGTGACCGCCTGGCTCGAGGGCCCTCGGGCCGTGATGCTCAGCGCGGTGCGACCCACCGGGGCCGCCGCCCATGGCGACGAGGCGGTGACCGCCTTCCTGGTCGAGCCCGCAGACGGCCTGGCGGCGCCGGCCCCGGTGGCCGAGCCGAGGCTATCCACCACCTACGACGCCGAGGGCCGCCAGCGGCGGGCCGGGTTGGAGCTGTGGATGCACGAGGACGACGAGCTGCCCCGCCGGCTGGCGGGCGAGGCCGCGTGCGGCACCTCGCTGCAGCTCGCCGACCTCCGCCTCGGCTGCGCCTTCTTCCGCTGGCGGATGGAGGGACGCTCCGGCGTGGGCCGCTACGACGTGCTGCGGCGCGCGTGACCGCGATCCGGGGTGTCATCAGCGATTTCGGCGGCGTGCTGACGACGCCGCTGGTCGAGGCGTTCTCGGCGGTTCAGGAGGAGTCCGGGATACCGGTGGCCGCGCTGGGACGCGCGATGGCCCGCCTGGCCGAGCGCGACGGCGCCAACCCGCTGTTCGAGCTCGAGACCGGCCGCCTGCGCGAGCAGGACTTCCTCGCCGCCGTCGGGGGCGCGCTCGGCGAGGAGCTCGGGCACGAGGTGCATCTTCGGGGATTCAGCCAGTCCTACTTCGCCAACCTCCACGCCAACGCGGAGGTCATCGCGTACATGCGGTCGCTGCGCGAGCGCGGGCTGCGCCTGGCCATCCTGACCAACAACGTGCGCGAGTGGGAGCCGATGTGGAGGAGCAAGCTCCCGGTCGACGAGATCTTCGACGTGGTGGTCGACTCGGCCTTCGTCGGGATGCGCAAGCCCGACCGCGACATCTTCGAGCTCACCCTCGAGCGCCTCGGCCTGTCCGCCTCCGAATGCGTCTTCGTGGACGACACGGAGATCAACTGCCAGGCGGCCCGCGAGCTGGGTATGGCCGCGGTCTGGTTTCGCTCCAGCCGGCAGGCGATAGACGAGGTGGAGGCCGTGCTGGCCGAGCGCCCGGCGCGCTAGTTCTCAGAGCCCAGGCGATCCCAGCAGTAGAGCTGCACGCACTCGGCGGCCAGCTCGGCGGCACGGTGTCGGCTGAGCCAGGGCAGCACGGTCTCGAGCGCCTGGTCCTCGGCCACGCCGGCCTCGAACGCCTCCTCGCCGCGGAAGCCGGCGGCGATCTTCAGTGCCTCCCGACGGTTGTCTCCCAGGCTGGGAAAGACATTGACCAGGAACTCCCGGTTCGGCACCGGATGGCCGACCTCGAGCGAGGCGTGCCAAGCGGCCAGCAGCGAGAGGTCGTGCTCGTCGAGATCGGCGAGGGCCTTGGCGTAGTGGGAGTCGAGCTCCGCCTCCGGGATCTCGTCCACCCAGGCCCGGACGAGCTCGCCGAGGACCTGTCGCCGGGCCTCGCGCCCGACCGAATCGGCGATGACCCGAATCGCATCCTTCGGTTCGATGAAGCAGAGGGGCATGGCGCTCGCTGTGGTCGTGACTTGGTCGCGCCAAGGTACGACCTGGCACGGACGGCAAGCGCGCGCAGCGCCGCCGCCCCAGGCGGGGCCCGCCGGCGGCGGCCAGGCGGCTTATGCCGGCGGGATGCCCCGGTCAGCGGGCCGGGTTGCCGCCCCCGGATCAGTACCGCGGACCGGCGCCCCAGCGGCCGCCCCAGCGGCTGCCCCCGCCCCAGCGGCTGCCCCCGCCCCAGCGGCCGCCGAAGCCGTACCCGCCGGTGGGGATCCCGGCCAGCAGCACGAGGATCGCGGCGATGATGGCCACGATCGACGGCAGGCCGATCGCCATGCAGATCCAGTAGACGAGTGCCGCCACGAGGATGGCGATCACGATGCCGATCACTGCCCCTCCTTCCTGAGCGTCTGCAGGAAGTGTTCCCCCGCGCGGAAACGCCTAACCCGTCCGCCGGCGGCGGGGCACCGGGGGAGGAAGCCGCGGGCTTAAACACTGAGACGCCCCCTCGGGGGCGCCCCAGCGCTGGAACGGGAAGTACGCCAAGCAGGCCGAGGACGGGTTCGGCGTGGTATGCCTGGCGCAGCCCGAGAATACCCCCGGCGACACGGCTCAAAACTCGGCTCTCGGCAGGGGCGCGACCGCCGCTGCCCATCCCGCTCGGGCTGTGTTTCGGGGCGCTCGGGACCGGGGTAGGGCGCGCAGGTGGCTGCCCGAGCGCGCGACGACGGCTCCCGCCGCCTGGCGATCGTGGACGTCGACGGCACGTTGGTCGACTCGGTCTACCAGCACGCGCTGGCCTGGTACCGGGCGTTCCTGCGCATCGACGTGGTGCTGCCGGTGTGGCGCATCCACCGCCACATCGGGATGGGCGGCGACCAGATGGTGCAGGCGCTGTGCGACGAGAGCTTCGAGGAGCGGCAGGGCGACGCGGTCAGGGAGGCCGAGCCCGAGTGCTTCAAGCCGATGCTCGACGAGGTGCGGCCGCTGGAAGGGGCGCGGGAACTGCTGGCGGCGCTCAAGGACCGCGGGCACCGGCTCGTGCTGGCGTCCTCGGGCAAGGAATGGGAGCTCGACCACTACCTCGACCTGCTCGGCGTCCGCGACCTGGCCGACGCCTGGACCTCGTCGGCCGACGTCGACGCCACCAAGCCCGACCCCGACCTGGTGCAGACGGCGCTGGAGATGGGCGGCGGCGGGGAGGCGGTGATGATCGGCGACA
>DATFPO010000115.1:0-2371 GCA_035264745.1 Solirubrobacteraceae bacterium
GGCGACCTGTTCGCGATCGTCGAGGAGCATGCCGACGAGGCGCGGTTCACCATCGATCGCGACGCGGTCGGGGCCGCCTTCCTGTTCTCCTGCGAGCACCACGCCGACCAGCGCCGGCGCTCGGGGGAGGACTTCATCACCCATCCCGTCGGCGTCGCCAAGATCTGCGCGGGCATGCGCCTCGACACGGAGACGCTGTGCGCCGCCCTGCTGCACGACACCGTCGAGGACACCTCGGCCTCGCTCGACGAGGTGCGCGAGCAGTTCGGCGACGAGGTGGCCGCCCTGGTGGACGGCGTGACCAAGCTGACCGGCATCACGTTCCAGTCGCGCGACGAGGCCCAGGCCGAGAACTACCGCAAGATGATGATCGCGATGGCCTCCGATATCAGGGTGATCCTGATCAAGCTGGCCGACCGCCTCCACAACATGCGCACCCTGTCGGCCCTCCCCAAGCAGAAGCAGATCGAGAAGGCCAAGGAAACGCTGGACATCTACGCGCCGATCGCCCACCGGCTCGGCATCCACGCCATCAAGTGGGAGCTCGAGGATCTGGCGTTCGCGACCCTGCATCCGCGCAAGTACCACGAGATCAAGGCCCTCGTGGCCCAGCAGCGCGAGGAGCGCGAGCGCTACGTCGAGAAGGCGGGCTCCTACCTGCAGAAGGAGCTCGAGGCGCTCGGCATCGACTCGGAGATCTCCGGCCGCGCCAAGCACTTCTACTCGATCTACTCGAAGATGACCAAGAAGGGGCGGGAGTTCAACGAGATCTACGACCTCACCGCCATGCGGGTGAAGGTGAGGTCGGTCAAGGACTGCTACGGGGCGGTCGGGGTCATCCACTCGCTGTGGAAGCCGCTGCCCGGGCGGTTCAAGGACATGATCGCCATGCCCAAGTTCAACATGTACCAGTCGCTCCACACCACGGTCATCGGGCCGGAGGGCCGCCCGCTGGAGATCCAGATCCGCACCGGCGACATGCACGAGATGGCGGAGTTCGGTGTGGCGGCGCACTGGATGTACAAGGGCGGCGCGGACCGCGGCGGCCGCATGCCCACGGGTTCCGACGAGAAGCTCAAGTGGCTGCGACGGCTTCTGGACTGGCAGCAGGACAACGACTCGAGCGACTTCGTCGAACGCCTGAAGGTCGACCTCTACGAGGACGAGGTGTTCGTCTTCACCCCCAAGGGCGAGGTCAAGTCCCTGGCCGCCGGCGCCACCCCGCTGGACTTCGCCTACGAGGTCCACACCGACGTGGGCCACCGCTGCGTGGGCGCCAAGGTCAACGGCAAGATGGTGCCGCTGTCGTACAAGCTCAGGTCCGGGGACATCGTGGAGGTCCTCACCTCCAAGCGCGAGCGCGGGCCGTCGAGGGACTGGCTGGCCCTGGTCAAGACGACGCGGGCGCGCAACAAGATCAAGCAGTGGTTCAAGGCCGAGTCGCGCAAGGACACCGAGCACTCCGGCCGCGAGCTGCTCCAGGAGCACCTGCGCAAGCAGGGGCTCCCGGCGCAGAAGGTGGTCGGCTCGCCGCTGCTGGCCGACGTCGTCCGCGAGATGGGCTTCCGCAAGGCCGACGACTTCTACATCGCCCTGGGGGCGGCCAAGATCTCACCCAAGGTCGTCGTCCAGAAGGTCATGCAGCGCCTCAAGCAGGGGGAGTCGGCGGCGGGCGAGCCGACGCCGGCGGGGGTGCTGTCCACCCGCCGCCCCCGGCGGCTCCCCGAGTCCTCGGCCACCCAGTACGGGATCACCGTGGAGGGCATCGACGACGTACTGCTGCGCCTGGCGCGCTGTTGCCATCCGGTCCCGGGCGACCCCATCGTCGGCTACATCTCGCTGGGACGCGGGATCACCATCCACCGCGCGGACTGCCCGAACGCCCGGGCGCTGCGCAAGGATCCCGAGCGCTTCACGCGAGTGAGCTGGGACGGGGAGGGGCGTACCTCGTTCAAGGTCGAGATCCACGTCGACGCCTGGGATCGCCACCGCCTGCTGGAGGACCTGTCGCGGACCTTCGCCGAGACCGGCGTCAACATTCTCGAGGCGCACTGCGGCGTCTCCGACCAGATGGTCCGCAACCGCTTCGTGGTCGAGGTGGGGGACACGCGGGCGCTGGACGGCGCCATCAGCCGCCTGCGCAACATCGACGCGGTCTTCGACGCCTACCGCGTCACGCCGGGCGCCTAGCCGCGGCGCCTCAGGACACCACCGACAGCGCCCCCGGCGCCACGTCGTAGCGGGCCTCCACCACGTCGCCTACGTAGTCGCCGTCCACCTGGAGGGGCACCGCCCGCCCGTCGGCCGAGCGCACCGTCGCCTCCCGGGCCCCGGTGAAGCCGGTCACCTGGCGGTGGCGCACGATGCGCGC
>DATFPO010000116.1:0-3980 GCA_035264745.1 Solirubrobacteraceae bacterium
CTCAGAGCAGCCGGCGCCGGCCGGGCCGGGCGTGCCGGTCCACCGAGTCCCCGATCAGCCAGATCAGCGGCGGCCACAGGCCGACGAACAGCGCCCGGCGCTCGGCGTTCCCGCGCTCGTCCTGGTCCACCGTCTTGGCCCGGATCCACAGGCCGATGCACAGCCCCACCGAGGACAGCGACAGGACCTGAAGGTGGCCGCCGCGCAGGCCGGCGTCGAACAGGAGCTTGGTGAGCACGCCGGCCAACGTACCCCGGGTCGACCACTCGCATGTACGCATGCGGCCCTGGGGGCCAGGGCGCCTGCATGTACGCATCCGGCCGCGCGCGGGTAATACGCCGGCTCGTGTCTCGCAGGCCAAAGCTCTCCCGCCGACTCGCCACCGCCGCGCGCTGGCCGCTAGGGATCGGTCTCACCTCGTGGCGCTACATGTGGCGCACGACCCCGATGCACCGCCGCGAGCACGCTGGGACCGTCGAGCGCGACGCGCCGCCCTTGCTCCCCCCGGGCTCCGATGCCGACGACGTCCAGAAGCCCGACGACGGCGTCGGCCCGCTGTTCCACCGGCGATACCGGACCCGGATCCGCGAGTCGGACATCTCGGCGCCGGAGCTCTTCGGGCAGGTCAGCGCCGACATCGATCGCGTGGCGCCGACCGAGTTCGCCAGCTTCCAGAAGATCAGAGGCGACGACGGCCGGATGGCGGTCGGCGACGAGTACGTGGTGCGGATGCCGGGGCCGTGGGATGGACCGGTCCGGGTGGTCGAGGTCACGCCGACCTCGTTCCGGCTGGTCACGCTGGAGGGCCACCTCGAGGCCGGGCAGATCCGCTTCTCGGTCGAGCCCGGCGAGCTGATCCTGTTCTCGATCGAGTCCTGGGCGCGCAGCGCCGACTGGCTGGTCCACCTGCTCTACGACCGGGTGCGGATGGCCAAGGAGACCCAGCTGCACATGTGGACGTCGGTGCTCGAGGGGGTGGTCCGCCTGTCTGGCGGGCGCATGACCGGCGGTGTGGACATCGAGACCCGGCGCGTGCTCGAGCTGCCCGTGGGCGCCGGAGCGCGCGGCCAGCCGGCGAGCCGCAGCGCGCTCGACGAGCTCCACGACGCCGCGCTGAACTTCGACCTCAGCCGGCGGGCCGAGTTCACCCCCGCCCACGGCTGGCACGTCGACGACTGCCGCTGGCCGCTGCGGGCCGAGCCGCCTGGCCCGCCGGTTCCCGGCGGCAGCTGGGAGGTGGCCCAGCGGCTGATGCGCACTTACGAGTTCGCGGACCGCTCGATCGTCCGCGCGGTCTTCCGTCCCGACGACCCCCTGGACCAGCGAGACATGCTGCTCGAGATCCGCTTCTACGGCCTGCGCTTCCACGTCGGCGTGCGGGTCGGCGGCGTATACGACGAGACCCGTGAGGTGCACGGCCGGGCCGTCCGGGTGTGGGGCTGGAACTACCGCACCCTCCAGGGCCATCTGGAGAAGGGGCAGATGGACTACGAGGTGTGGAAGTGGTCCGACACCGGCGAGGTCGAGTTCCGCATCCACGCCTTCTCGCGCGCCGCCGAGATCCGCAACCCGATCGTCCGACTGGGGTGGCGGCTGTTCGGCCGCCGCCAGCAGCTGCGCTTCTACCGGCGCTGCGGCGAGCGGATGGCCCAGCTCACCGCGGCCGAGCTGGAGAACGCGGGCCGCACGGCCGGTGTCAACCCAGGGCGCAGGGAGGGGGAGAGGCAGGACCGGCCCCGGTAGGTTCTCCGGCAATGGTCGAGGGCGAGCCCCAGAACCTGCGCGTGCTGGTCGCCGACGAGCGCCGCCAGTACCTCGAGCCGGTCTCGGCGGCAGTGACCGAGCTGGGCCACGAGGTGATCGGGCACGAGGTCGAGATCGACCGGGTCGGGCGGACAACCCTCGAGCACCGGCCCGACGTGGCGATCGTCGCCCTGCACGAGGACGACGACCACGCCCTGGAGCTGATCACCGAGATCGTCCACGGGTCGACCTGTCCGGTCATGGCGCTCGTGCATGGCGCGCGGCGCGACTTCGTGGCCGAGGCGGCGCGGCGCGGGATCTTCGCCTACCTCGATTCGACGGACGAGACCGAGCTTCAGGGCGCGATCGACGTCGCCTTCCAGCGCTTCCGCGAGTACCGCAAGCTGCTGAGCGCGTTCCGGGACCGGGCCCGCATCGAGCGCGCGAAGGGCATCCTCATGGAGCGCCACGGGCTGGAGGACCAGGAGGCGTTCGACCGGATGCGCAGCGAGGCGCGCAGCTCCCGGCGCAAGCTGCTCGAGGTGGCGGAGGAGGTGCTGGCGTCCGAGTCGAAGGACGGCGGCGACTGAACCGACGCGTCCGGTTTGACGGGCGTCGATAATGGGTACTTCGAATATGACCGGCCCAGACCCCGCCGGCGAGGCAAGGCTTCGTCCACAGAGGGAGGTCGGTCATCTCTTCCACGCAGCTACTCGCTTCCCCGCCTGCCGAGGTTGTGGAAGGCAACGGCGCTCGCGGTGGCGCCGGCCGCGACGCGGCTCGCGAGCGGCGCCTGTTTCAGCGCTATGTGCGGTTCGGCGACCGGGCCGCCCGGGCTGAGCTGGTCGAGCGCTTCCTGCCGCTGGCCCGTCGTCTCGCCCACCGCTACCGCGGCGAGGCGGTCTCGTTGGAGGACCTCGAGCAGGTGGCGTGCATCGGGCTGGTCAACGCCATCGACCGCTTCGACCCCGAGCGCGGCGTCCGCTTCTCCACCTTCGCCGTCCCCAGCATCCTCGGCGAGCTCAAGCGCCACTTCCGCGACCACGGATGGGCGGTGCGGGTGCCCAGGCCGGTCAAGGACCACGCGCTCCAGGTCAACCGGGCGATCGACCGGCTGCGGGGGCGGCTGGGGCGCTCGCCCACCGCCGAGGAGCTCGCCGTCGAGACCGAGCTGACCGTCGAGGAGGTCGTCGAGGCCATCGAGGCGGCCACGGCGATCCGGGCCACGTCCCTGGAGGCGCTGGAGGCGGGCACCGAGGACGAGCCGTTCGCGCGCTCGGTGGGCGGCGTGTGCGACGGGGGGCTCGACCTGGTGGTCGACCGCGACACCGTGGGGCGCTGCGTGCGCGGGCTGCCCGAGCTTCACCGCCAGGTGCTCTATCTGCGATTCGTCGAGGACCTCACCCAGACCGAGATCGGCGAGCGGGTGGGCGTCTCGCAGATGCAGGTCTCGCGGCTGCTGCGCCGCTCGCTCAAGCAGGCGCGCGAGCTGATGGAGACACCGGCCTAGCCACCGCGCCTTTCGGCATCCCGCCGTGTTGGCAGCGGCATGGGTTCTCGACGGGCTCTTCTGACGACCGCTGCGCTGGCGTCCACGTTCGCGGCAACCGCGGCGGGCGGGGCGGCGCCGGCGCGCGCCGCCTCCCTCGACGCCTACCGCGGCGCCGGGGCGTGGGTGGACATCTACTCGGGCGGGGCGCTCAGCCAGCCCGAGGCGGTGGTCAGGCGGCTGGCCGCCGCGGGGGTGAGGACGCTCTACCTGGAGACCGCGAACTGGCGCCGGCCGCGGTCGGTCAAGATCGTCTGGCCGAACGCCAACCGGCGGTTCATAGCCGCCGCCCACGCCCGGGGCATGCGGGTGGTGGCCTGGTACCTGCCGAGCCTCGCCGACCTGGCCGCCGACCGCGAGCGATCGCTGGCCGCCATCCGGTTCAAGACCGCCAACGGTCAGGGCTTCGACGGCTTCGCGCTGGACATCGAGAGCGGCGTGGTCGCGGGGATCTCCGCCCGCAACGCCCAGCTGATGACACTGTCGCGCCAGCTGCGCGCGGCGGTGGGGCGCGGCTACGCGCTGGGGGCGATCGTCCCCGACGCCCGCTCGACCGCTCCATCGCGCAGCCTGTGGCCGGGTTTTCCGTACCGCAGCGTGGCCTCCGTCTATGACGTCTTCCTGCCCATGGCCTACTCGACCCACCGGGTCAGCGGCGCCCCCGCCACCTACGCCTACACCCGCGCCA
>DATFPO010000117.1:0-15859 GCA_035264745.1 Solirubrobacteraceae bacterium
CGCGCCCACTACTTGGCCTCCACCCAATTGAGGCCGATCCCGGCGTCGACCGTCAGCGGCGGGTCCAGGTCGTAGGCGCCGACCATCTCGGCGCAGACCACCTCGCGCGCCCGCTCGGCCTCGCCCGCGGGTCCCTCGAAGAGCAGCTCGTCGTGGATCTGCAGGATCAGGCGGGTCGCCAGGCGCTCCCGGGCCAGCGCCTCGTGGCAGCGGACCATCGCCAGCTTGATGATGTCCGCCGCGCTGCCCTGGATCACCGTGTTCACGGCCAGTCGCTCGCCGAGCTTGCGGGTCTGCCAGTTGCGCGCCCGCAGCTCGGTGATGGGGCGCCGGCGGCCCATCAGGGTGCTCACGTACCCCTCCTCCGCGGCCTGGGCGATCGTGCGGTCCATGAACTCCCTGACCCTGGGGAAGCGCTCGAGGTAGGCGGCGATGAACGCCGCCGCCTCCTCGCGCGGGATGTCGAGGCGGTCGGCCATCCCGAAGTCCGACAGCCCGTAGACGATGCCGTAGTTGATCATCTTCGACTTGGAGCGCATGCCGGGGTCGATCTGGTCCACCGACACGCCGAACACCTGGGTCGCGGTGGCGGTGTGCACGTCCTCCCCCCGCTCGAAGATCTCCTTGAGCACCGGCTCGCCGGCCACCTGCGCCATGATGCGCAGCTCCACCTGCGAGTAGTCACAGGACAGCAGCAGGTTGCCGGGCTCGGCCACGAAGCAGCGCCGGATCTCCCGGCCCAGCTCGGTCCGGATCGGGATGTTCTGGAGGTTGGGGTTGATCGAGGACAGCCGGCCGGTGGAGGCGGTCACCTGGCTGAAGGTGGTGTGCAGCCGCCCGTCCTCTCCCAGCAACAGCGGCAGCGCGTCGAGATAGGTCTGGGCGAGCTTGGTCAGCTCGCGCCACCGCTCGATCTTGGCGATGATCGGGTGCTCGCCCCGGATCGCCTGGAGGACGCGCGCGTCGGTGGAGAACCCGGTCTTCCCGCGCCGCTTGCGCGACAGGCCGAGCTTGACGAACAGCACCTCCGCCAGCTGCTGCGGGGAGCCGATCGTGAACTCCTCCCCGGCCAGCTCGAAGATCTCGCGCTCGAGCGCCGCGGCGTCCGCCTTCACGCGCTCCGAGATGCGGGCCAGCAGCTCGGTGTCCAGCCGCAGCCCCGCCTGCTCCATCGCGCGCAGCACCCGGACCAGCGGGAGCTCCACCTCGCGCAGCAGCGCCTCCTGGCCCCGGGCGGCGATCTGGTCTCGCTGCCACCCAGCCAGGGCGCCGACCAGGACCGCCCGGGAGGCCGCCGGATCCTCGACGTCGGCCCCCAGGCCCCGGTCGGCGCACAGCTCGTCCAGCGGATAGGCGCGCGCCGCCGGGTCGAGGAGATAGGCGGCGACCAGGGTGTCGTGGGCCAGCTCGGCCGGGACCGCGCCGAGCGCCTTGGCGTCGTGAACCACCACCGGGCGCTGGCCGCAGGCGGCGACCAGGTCCTCGGGCCGGGCGCATTCGCCGGCCAGAACGCTGCCCCGGCCGGCGCTGACCGCGAACCGCCACGGACCGTCGGCGAACAGCTCGCCCTCGGGCGGCTCCGGGGGCACGGCGGCGATGCACAGCTCGTCTCCCTCCAGGCCGGGGATGTCCGAGAGCGCGCCCGGTCGCACGGGCGCGGTCAGGCGCTCGGCCGCCGCCGCCGGGGGCGCCGCGGCGTAGGCGGATCCGAGCGCCTCCTCCAGCCGGCGTAGCGGCTCGCGCAGCTCGAACTCGCGGAAGACCTCGCGCAGGCGCGAGCGATCGGGCTCGCGGGCCGCCTCGGCGGCGACGTCCACCCCCGTCTCGAGGTCGCGTCGCATCGTGGCCAGCCGCTTGGAGACCCGGGCGTCCTCGGCGTGCTCGGTCAGGTTCTGCTTGCGCTTGGCGCCGGAAATCCTGTCCACGGCGCCCAGCACCCCGTCCAGGTCCCCGAACTCCACCAGCAGCGCCGAGGCGGTCTTGTCACCGATCCCCGGGACCCCCGGGATGTTGTCCGAGGTGTCGCCCTTGAGCCCGTAGAAGTCGGGTATGAGCTCGGGTGGGATCCCGTAGCGCTCGGTCACCGCCTGCCGGTCGTACACCCTGGTGTCGGTTATCCCCCGGGAGGTGGCCATCACCCTCACCCGGCCGTCGTCGACCAGCTGGAAGGTGTCGCGGTCGCCGGTCACGATCATCACCGGGACCCCCCGCTGCTTGGCGTGCTCGGCCAGCGAGGCGATCACGTCGTCGGCCTCGTAGCCCTCGACCCGCAGGTTGCGATAGCCGAAGGCGTCGACCAGCGGCTCGAAGTGGGGCCACTGCTCGGCCAGCAGGTCGGGCCGCTCCGGCCGGTGCCCCTTGTAGTCGGAGTAGACCTCCTTGCGCCCCGACGAGCCGGCGTCCCACACCACGACCGTGGGCTGCGGCCCGTATTCGGTGAGGATCTTCACCAGCATCGAGGCGAACCCGAAGATCGCGTTGGTGGGAAAGCCGGTGGAGGTGGCGATCGACTCGGGGAGCGCGAAGAACGCCCGGTAGACCAGGCTGTTGCCGTCGATCAGGAAGAGCTGCGGGCGTTCCTGTGCCACCACCTCACTCTATGTAAGCCCTCCAGCCGCCGCCCGAGGAGTTCGTCCACGTCGCCTGCCTGGACGAGGGCAGCGGACTCGAGCGGCCGGCAGGAGACCCGGAGGGCCCGTCGGTGTGTAGTGTCGGCTTTGTCCACGACTCCATAGAGGGGTGCGATGCCCGAGACGACCGACCCCACCTTCTATCGGTCACCCAGTGCGGCTATCGGCGCGCCGCCCGAGCGGCTCGCCTACGTGGCGGCCTTCGACCCGACCGGCACGCAGCGCGACGCCATGACCGTCGTCGACTGCGATTCCGGATCGCCCACGTATGGACAGGTGGTTGGCTGGACGGAGCTGACGTCCGCGGGCAACGAGCTGCATCACTTCGGCTGGAACGCCTGCTCCAGCGCCCTCTGCCACGAGGGTCACAACGGCGCCCTCGAGCGCCGCTACCTGATCGTCCCGGGCCTTCGCTCCTCGCGCACGCACGTGCTCGACACCGGGCCCGATCCCCGGCAGCCGCAGGTGGTGCGCACGATCGAGCCCGAGGAGCTCGCTGAGAAGGCCGGCTACTCGCGACCGCACACCGTGCACTGCGGCCCGGGCGGGATCTTCATGTCCGCGCTGGGGGCCGCCGACGGCGATGAGGGACCGGGCGGGGTCGCGCTGATCGACCACGACACCTTCGAGGTCACCGGGGCTTGGGAGACAGACCGCGGCGAGCAGTACTTCTCCTACGACCTGTGGTGGCACCTCAATCACGACGTGGCCATCACCTCGGAATGGGCGACCCCGTCGATGATCGAGGACGGCTTGAATCCCGAGGACCTGCTGGGAAAGCGCTTCGGCCACCACCTTGACTTCTGGAGCCTGTCCGAGGGCAAGCTGCTGCAGCGCATCGACCTGGGCGACGAGCAGCAGATGGTGCTCGAGCTAAGGCCCGCTCACGACCCCCGTAAGACCTGGGGCTTCGCCTCCGTGGTGATAAGCGTCGAGGACCTGTCTGCCTCGGTGTGGCTGTGGTACCGCGACGACGATCGGTGGACGGCCAAGAAGGTGATCACGATCCCGGCCGAGCCCGCCGAGACCGACCAGTTGCCGCCCGCCCTTCAGCCCTTCGGCGCGGTTCCGCCGCTGGTGACCGACATCGACCTGTCGGTCGACGACCGCTGGCTGTACGTGTCCTGCTGGGGGACCGGGGAGCTCAAGCAGTACGACGTAAGCGACCCGCACAACCCGAAAGAGACGGGCTCGGTGCGCCTGGGGGGCATCGTCGCCCGCAAGCCGCACCCGGCGGCACGCGATATGGCGCTGGCAGGCGGGCCCCAGATGGTGGAGGTCAGCCGCGACGGGCGGCGCATCTACTTCACCAACTCGCTGTATGCGAGCTGGGACGACATCTTCTATCCGGATGGCGTGGGGGCCTGGATGGCGCGCGTCGACGCCAACGTCGACACCGGTGGCATGACCGTTGAGCCGCGGTTCTTCCCGCACGGCGACGACTTCCGCGGGCTGCGGGTGCATCAGACTCGCCTGCAGGGCGGGGACGCATCCAGCGACTCGTACTGTTTTGTCGACTAGCCGGCTGCCCCGCAAACGCTCGGGGGTTAGGCGGTACGGCGCGGAAAAGCCGAACGCCCCTGTGCGAGGCTCGGTCAGTTCTCCGCTTCCGGATCTTTTCCAGTGGACGGTCCGGCCCGAGGTGGCGCCGGACCTGCGGGCGTAGGCGGTGACGTAGACTCCCGCCCGGGGCCCTCCCGGCCCGCATTGTCCCTGCAACCCTCGCTAGAAGGGCTCGCGCTGACCCCTCCGCCCAGCGCTCAGTACAGCCTGACCATCCGCGTCGAGATCGAGGACCGACCCGGCATGCTGGGCAAGGTCGCCAGCGCGATCGGCGGCGCCGATGGCAGGATCGGAGCGGTCGACCTCGTCGAGCTCGACAGCGGCAAGACGCTGCGCGACATCACGGTCGAGGCGGCCGACGCCTCCGACTGGCGGCGGATCCTCGACGCCATCGAGACGGTCGACGGCGCCCGGGTGATCGACACCACCGACCGCACGTTCATGGTGCACCTGGGCGGGAAGATCGAGATGCACAACAAGCAGCCGCTGCGCACCCGCGAGGACCTGTCGATGACGTACACGCCGGGGGTCGCGCGCGTCTGTCAGGCGATCGCCGAGGATCGGACCAAGGCATTCCAGTACACGATCAAGCGCAACACGGTGGCCGTGGTATCCGACGGGACCGCCGTGCTGGGGCTGGGAGACATCGGCCCCGAGGGAGCAATGCCGGTCATGGAGGGAAAGTGCATGCTGTTCAAGGAGTTCGGAGCGGTGGACGCCTTCCCGATCTGCCTCGACTCCCGGGATCCCGACGAGATCGTGCGGGCCGTCGAGCTCATCGCCCCAGCCTTCGGCGGCGTCAACCTGGAGGACATCTCGGCGCCGCGCTGCTTCGAGATCGAGGCGCGGCTGCAGACGGCGCTGGACATCCCGGTGTTCCACGACGACCAGCACGGCACCGCGGTGGTCGTCCTGGCCGCCCTGATCAACGCCTGCAAGCTGACCGGGCGCCGGCTGGAGGACGTCAGGGTGGCGATCGTCGGCATCGGCGCCGCCGGCATCGCGGTGGCCCGGATGCTGATCGCCGCGGGCGTGACCACGATCGTGGGCGCCGACTCGCGCGGCGCGCTGCACACCGAGCGCTCCGACTACGCAGACGGAACGATGCCCCCGATGAAGCGCTGGTTCGCGGAGGCGACCAACCGGGAGGGACGGGACGGCGGCCCGGTGGACCTGCTCGACGGCGCCGACCTGATGATCGGGCTGTCCGGCGCCCGCGTCTTGCCGGCCCGGGCCCTGGCCGCGATGAACGACGACGCGATGGTCTTCGCGATGGCCAACCCCAATCCCGAGGTCTCGCCCGACGAGGCGGCGCCCTTCGTGCGCATCATGGCCACCGGGCGCTCGGACTACCCGAACCAGATCAACAACGTCCTCTGCTTCCCGGGCATCTTCCGGGGCGCGTTGGACGTCCGCGCGCCGCGCATCACCGAGGGCATGAAGATGGCCGCCGCCCGGGCGATCGCCGGCATCGTCTCCGACGACGAGCTGCGCGAGGACTACATCATCCCCTCGGTGTTCAACCGGGATGTCGCGCCCGCGGTGGCCGGCGCGGTCGCCGAGCAGGCGAAGGAGAGCGGCGAGGCCACGGCCGAGCACGAGGTCGGCTTCGCCTCCACCGACACCGAACAGCTCCGCAGCGGCTGAGGCCGCCGCGCGGACCCGGCGACATGAGGGTCACGGTCACCGGCGCCACCGGGGTCATCGGGTCCGCGCTGGTGCGGCGGCTGCGCGAGCGCGGCGACGAGGTCACGGTGCTCTCGCGCGACCCCCGGCGCGCGGGCGAGGCGCTCGGGGTGCCAGCGGTCGGCTGGGACGCTTCCGCCGAGCCTGCCCCGGCGGAGGCCCTCGGGGGTCGTGACGGGATCGTCCACCTCGCCGGCGAGAGCATCGCCCGGCGCTGGACCGACGACGCCAAGCGCGCGATCCGCGACAGTCGGGTGGTCGGCACCCGGCACCTGGTGACGGGCCTGCGCAGCTCACACCCCCGCCCCCCGGTCCTGGCGTGCGCCAGCGGGGCCGGCCTGTACGGCGCGCGCGGCGACGAGCCGATCGACGAGTCAGCGCCCGCCGGAGGCGACTTCCTGGCCGGCGTGTGCGTGCAGTGGGAGCGCGAGGCCGCCACCGCGGCGGAGCTGGACATGCGGGTCGTCCTGGTGCGCACCGGGGTGGTCCTCGCCGCGGAGGGCGGGGCGCTGGCCAGGATGCTGCCGCCGTTCCGGGCCGGCCTGGGCGGCCCGGTGGCGGGCGGCCGCCAGTACATGCCCTGGATCCATCTCGACGACGTGGTCGGGATCTACCTGGCCGCGCTCGAGGACGGGCGCTGGTCGGGAGCGGTCAACGCCACGGCTCCCGAGCCGGTCACCAACCGCGAGTTCTCCAAGGCGCTGGGGCGCGCGCTGGGGCGCCCGGCGGTCGCGCCGGTCCCGGGCCCGGCGCTGCGCCTGCTGTTCGGGGAGATGGCCCAGGTGGTGCTCAGCGGCCAGCGGGCGCTGCCGCGCCGGGCGCAGGAGCTGGGCTACCGGTTCGCCCATCCGCAGCTCGATGAGGCGCTGCGCTCGGCCCTCGGGCGCCCCGCGGGCTGACCGGCCGCCGGATCAGGACGAGCCGTGGGTCCGGGCGCGGCGGCGGAGGATGCCCTCGGTCTTCCAGCTGGAGTCCGGCCTGGCCGGCCACAGGAGCCAGATCAGCACGCCCAGCGCGGACAGCACAAGCCCAGTTGCCAGCCCGACGCGCTCCCCGTATCCCTTTCGCCGGGACAGGTACGACGCCACGATGCCCGACGCCATCCAGATCCACAGGAGGTAGAGGGCCTCGGCCCCCAGCAGGGCGAGGACGGTCATGCGCCGAGGTAGGCTCGCTGGACCTGTTCGTTCTCGCGCAGGGCGGCGCAGCGGTCGGCCAGCGCCACCCTGCCGGTGGCCAGGACGTACCCGCGCGAGGCGGCGGCCAGGGCGTGGTTGGCGTTCTGCTCCACCAGCAGGATCGTCGTGCCCTGCTGGTTGATCTCCCGGATGGTCTCGTAGATGCGGTCGACCAGCACCGGGGCGATGCCCATCGAGGGCTCGTCGAGGAGCAGCAGCCTGGGGCGGGCCATCAACGCCCGTCCGATGGCCAGCATCTGTTGCTCGCCGCCCGACATCGTGCCGGCCTTCTGGCGCTCGCGCTCCTTGAGTCGCGGGAACAGGGCGAAGACCCGCTCCAGGTCGTCCTGGTATCCGTCCCGGCGCAGGTAGGCACCCATGTCCAGGTTCTCGCGCACCGTCATGCGCGGGAAGCAGTGGCGGCCCTCGGGCGAGAGCGAGACCCCGTGCCGGACGATGTTCTGCGGAGGGACGTGGGATATGTCCTCGCCGCCGAAGCGGATGGCCCCGCTCCGGGGTGGGGTGAGACCCGAGATCGAGCGCAGAGTGGTCGACTTGCCGGCTCCGTTGGAGCCCAGCATCGTCACGATCTCGCCCTCGTCGACGGTCAGGGAAACGCCCTTGAGCGCCTCGATGTTCCCGTAGTAGGTGTGGATGTCCTCGACCTCGAGAAGCGCCACGGTCAGCTCCCTCCCTGAGTGCCGAGGTAGGCCTCGACCACGCGCCGGTCCCGGCGCACGTCCTCCGGCAGGCCCTCGGCGATCTTCTCGCCGTGATCCAGGACGGTGATCCGCTCCGAGACGTTCATCACCACCTGCATGTCGTGCTCGATCAGCAGGATGGTGAGCCCGCGGTCGTCGCGCAGCGTCTCCATGAAGTCGGTGAGCGTCGCGGATTCCTGCGGGTTCATGCCAGCGGTGGGCTCGTCCAGCAGGAGCAGCTGCGGTTCCGACGCAAGCGCCCGGGCGATCTCCACGCGGCGCTGGTCGCCGTAGGAGAGGTTCACCGCCAGCTCGTCGAACGCGACCGGCTCGAGCCCCACGTAGGCCAGCAGCTCGCGGCCGTGCTCCCGGACGCGGCGCTCCTCGCTGCCCACCCAGGGCGGCCGCAGGATGGATCCGAGCAGCCCGGCGCGCATGCGCGCATGCTGGCCGACCAGGACGTTCTCCAGCGCGCTCATGGTGGCGAACAGGCGGATGTTCTGGAACGTGCGGGCGATCCCCAGAGAGGTGATCTTGTCGGGCCGCGCGCCGGTGACGTCGCGCCCGCCGAACACGATCGTGCCCGTGGTCGGCTTGTAGAGCCCGGTCAGCACGTTGAAGAAGGTGGTCTTGCCGGCGCCGTTGGGCCCGATGATGGAGACGATCGACCGGCGCGGGATCGAGAAGTCGACGTCGCTGACCGCGACGAGGCCGCCGAACGCCTTCGACACCCCGGACGCGTCGAGGATCGAGCCGTCGGCGCCGGCGCCGGCAGCGGCGGGGGCCGGGCGGACGCCGGCGTCCTGGGCGCTCATGCCCGGACCTCGAACAGCTGCTCGTCGCCGGCGCCGACGCCCTCGGTCAGCTCCAGCCGACGTCTTCGCTCGGGGAGCAGGCCCTCGGGCCGCAGGACCATCATGAGCACGATCAGGAACCCGAAGATCCCGAACGACAGGGTCGTGAAGTCGAAGTCCAGCCCGAACTTGTCCGGCACGTCGTTCAGCGAGGGGATCAGGTAGGTGTTGATGAACGACAGCGCCACGGCGCCGATCACCACCCCCCAGATCGACCCCAGGCCGCCCAGGATGACCATGGCCAGGATGAAGATCGAGAAGCCGAACTGGAACTGATTGGCGTTCACCGAGTTGTAGTAGGTGCCCAGGAACGCTCCCGCCATGCCGCCCAGCGCGCCGCCGGTGGCGTACGCCAGCAGCTTGGTCTTGACCAGGGGCACTCCCATGGAGGCGGCCGCCACCTCGTCCTCGCGGATGGCGATCCACGCCCGTCCCAGCCGGGAGTCGCGCAGACGGAAGTTGACGAACAGCACCAGCGCCACCATGGCCAGGGCGAACCAGTAGTACGGCCTCAGGCTGAAGGCCGAGTCGAACTGCGAGAGCAACGGCAGGTCGATCTGGTCCACCGGCGAGATCGCCTGGCGCCCGTTGGTCAGCAGGGCGTGTTTGCCGAGGTGGATGTCGTCGCCGAAGAAGGCGAACACCCGGATGATCTCCCCGAACGCCAAGGTCACGATCGCGATGTAGTCGCCCCGCAGGCGCAGCGTCGGCAGCCCGATCAGCACCCCGACGATCGCGCAGATGACGATCGCCGCCACCGCGATCAGGAGGAAGTTCACGTGTATACCGGCCGGGCTGCTGAGCAGCTTGGGAGCCAGGATGTGCACGCCCTGGCCCCCGTTGATGTAGGCGAAGAAGTCGGAGGCCAGCCATCCCACCGTGTAGGAGCCGAACGCGTAGAAGGCGACGTACCCCAGGTCCAGCAGCCCCGCGAAGCCGACCACGATGTTGAGCCCGAGCGCCATGACCACGTACGCCAGTGCCAGCACGGCGTTGTTCATGAACGAGCTCAGCGGGGCGAAGAAGAACGGCACCAGGGCCGCCAGGCCGATCGCCACCACGGCCACGATGAGATTGGCCCGGCTCGACTCGCGCAGTGCCCCGAGCCGGCTCATCCCGCCTCCCGGGTCTCCTCGCCCAGCAGCCCCTGGGGGCGGAAGACCATGATCATGACCAGGTAGGCGAAGACCACCGCGGCGGTCCACTGGGCGCCGATCTTGTTGTCGGCGATCTGCTGGATGCAGCCGATGATCAGGCCTCCGAGGACCGCGCCCTGGAGGTTCCCGATCCCACCCATCACTGCCGCGGTGAAGGCGATCAACCCTGCCTGGAATCCCGAGAAGTACCACAGGGTGGTCTGATAGAGGGTGTAGATCAGGCTGGCCGCCCCGGCCATCAGACCGCCCAGCAGGAAGGTGAACGAGATCGTGGTATCGACGTTGATGCCCATCAGCCGCGCGGCCTCGGGGTCCTGGGCGGTGGCGCGCATCGCCTTGCCGATGCGGCTGCGGTTGATGAACTGGGTCAGCAGGACGACCAGCGGGACGGTCACCGCCACCGCCAGCACGTCGCTGTTGTGGACGCTCACGCCCGCGACGGTGAACAGGACGTGCTGCGAGTGGATCAGGTCCGGGACGCTGAACTGCGAGCTTCCGTACCACAGGATCCCGACGTTCTGGAGGATGAAGGAGAAACCCACCGCGGTGATCAGCGGCGCCAGCTTGGGGGCGTTGCGCAGCGGACGATAGGCCACCCGCTCGATCATCACGTTGGTCGTGGCACAGGCCAGCATCGACACCACCAGGCAGACGAGGAGGCCCAGGACCAGCCCCGACGCGCCGGTGGACAGCCCGAGGCCGAGCACGCCGTACAGCGTGAAGGCCACGAAGGTGCCGATCATGAAGTTGTCGCCGTGGGCGAAGTTGATCAGCTCGATGATCCCGTACACCAGCGTGTAGCCCACCGCGATCAGGGCCCAGATCGCGCCGTTGGAGACGCCCTGTACCAGCAGGTTGGCGAGCGGGACCAGGCCCTTGCCCTGGCTGATGTCGCGCACCCCGAAGTAGACCGGCAGGACCAGGAGGAAGAGGATCAGGCCGTAGCGCGACAGGAAGTCGCGAACCGCGTCCCCGCGCCGGCGCGCGATGGGCTTCGCGGCGACGGTGGCGGCCTCCATGTCCGGGTGATCCTACGGTCGGGCCGGCGGGGGCGGGCCGTTTGCCCGCCCCCGCCCCGGGCCCGCGTCCTAGCGGCTAGGGATGAGGCTCTTGTTGGGCGAGATCTTCTTCACGTAGACCGGCTGGCCGCCCTTGACCTGATAGAGCCCGTAGTCGGTCAGCGTGGTGTCGCCGTTACTGTCGATCGAGTAGGTCCCCAGCACGCTGCTGCGGTTCTTCTCCTGGAACAGGAGACTGATCGCCTTGCTGCGGTCGTTGGCCTGGGCACCGGCCTTCTTCAGGGTGTCTAGCGCCAGCGCCATGGTTTCGTAGCCGTAGATCGCATAAGGATCAATGTTTTGCGTCTTGTACGTCTTCTTGAACTGTTGAAGCACGGCCGCGTAGCCGGGCGCTGGTACATCCTTCACCCCGAGTGTGGCCACTGTGACCTTGGTCCGGGCGCCAACGTTGGCGGGAATGCCTCCCTTCTGAGGATTGGTGAAGGCCTCCTCGGCGACGCCGTCGGGTCCGTACAGCTTGCACTTGGGGCATGCGGCCGCGGCATCCTTGAACACCTGGACGCCGTTCTCCCCCGTCACGCCGGACCAGGCGAAGCAGTCGGTCTTGATGCCGGCCGCCAGCGCCCGGTAGTTGGGGGCGCTCTTGTCGGTGCGCTGCTGGTCTTGGATGGACACCCCGGCCTTCTTGCCCGACAGGGCGATGTTGCGGGCGAGGCCGGCCCCGTAGGTCGACCCGTCGTTCCACAGCGTCACCGACTTGCAGCCATCGGACTTCATCACCGACACTAGGGCGGCGCCCTGGATGGTGTCGCGCGGGACCACGCGAGCGTAGGTACGCTTGCCGGCCGGATAGTACTTCGCCGGCTCGCCGGGCTCCGAGCCCGGGTCGTTGGTGGTCAGACCCACGTACGTGTTGGAGGGGCTGATCTGCGGGATCCCCGCCTTGTTGAGAATCGGCAGCGAGACCTTCGTGCCACCCGAGTTGAACTCGCCCAGGTAATAGATCGTCGTGGGGTCGGAGGCCGCGCGCCGCGCGTTCTGGGCCGTCTGGCCCTCGTCGGCGGTGCCCGGGTTCTGGGCGGTGGAGTCGTCCAGCGAGACGTACTTGATGGTCCACTTGCCCAGCTTGCCGCCCGGGGCGAACTTCGCCAGCGCCAGCTTCTCCCCGTTGATGACCGCGGTGGACTGCCCACGCGCGGTGCCCTGCAGCGGAAGGCTGGAGTAGATGGTCAAAGTGGATCCCTTGACGGTCCCTCCGCCGCCGCCCCCGCCGCCGCCGCCGCACGACGCGACGCCGACGGCAAGCACGCAGCAACCGCTAGCTACTGCCAATCCCTTGAGTCTCAATGTTGATTCCCCCCTCGCTATCGCTACCGGGGGGCATCCTAAGCACCCGGTCGTCGGGGCGCAATCGCAGTGGCGGCTAGCCGAAGAAGACCTCGGCCGTCTCGTACAGCTCCGGGTCCAGGAGTTTGGGCTCCCGCAGCGCCTCGTCGAGCTCCACGGGGACGATGGCGTTGCCGTGCAGGGCCACCATCCGCCCGAAGTCGCCTCGGGTGACGGCGTCGACCGCGGCGACGCCGAATCGGGTCGCCAGCACGCGGTCGTAGGCGGTCGGGGTCCCTCCCCGCTGCACGTGCCCGAGGATCGTCATGCGGCTCTCGAA
Organism: Solirubrobacteraceae bacterium; assembly: GCA_035264745.1. Lineage (GTDB taxonomy): Bacteria > Actinomycetota > Thermoleophilia > Solirubrobacterales > Solirubrobacteraceae > DATAEY01. The sequence goes on from DATFPO010000117.1 coordinate 12,455, forward strand.
GCCGGTGCGCCGCTCGATCTCGCCCTCGAGGGTGACGGCGATGCCGCCCAGGCGCATATGGCCGAACTGGTCGGTGGACTCGGCCTTCGAGACGGTCAGACCGCCTCCCTCCGCCGGCTGGGCGCCCTCGGCCACCACGACGATCGAGAACGTCCGCCCAGCGGCGTGGCGCCGGCGGAGCCGATCGCAGACCTCGTCTATGTCGAACGGCCGCTCGGGGACCAGGATCGCGTCGGCCCCGCCGGCCATTCCGCTGTACGTGGCGATCCACCCGGTGTGGCGACCCATCACCTCCAGGACGATGACCCGGTGATGGGACTCCGCGGTGGTGTGCAGCCGGTCGATCGCGTCCGTGGCGATCTGCACTGCGGTCTGGAAGCCGAACGTGAAGTCGGTCCCGTTGAGATCGTTGTCGATGGTCTTGGGGACGCCGATGACGTTGACGCCCTCGCCGCCCAGCCGGCGCGCGACCCCCAGCGTGTCCTCGCCGCCGATCGCGATCAGCGCCTCGACGTGCTCGACCCCCAGCGTCCGTCGGACCCGCTCGCCGCCGTCCGGCTCGGCATACGGATTGGTGCGCGAGGTGCCGAGGATCGTGCCGCCCCGGGGCAGTATGCCGGCGGTGCTCTGAGGGGTCAGCTCGACGGCGTCGCCCTCGAGGGCGCCGGCCCAGCCGTTCCGAAACCCGATCACCGTGTGGCCGTGCCGGTCGGCGCGGCGCACGACGGCGCGGATCACCGCGTTGAGCCCGGGGCAGTCGCCGCCCCCGGTGAGGATCGCGATGTGCGCCATGCTCAGCCCGGTCCCGCCCGGCGCCGCCTCGCGCGCGATGACACCGGTGGCTAGTCCTCCGGGCTGCGACCCGGGAGATGGGGCGAGATGATCCGGACGGTCGCGGCCAGCACCACGACGGTCAGTCCGAGCAGGAACCAGTCGAACGACTTCGCGCCACCGGCGGCCCAGCCGACGATCCAGATCGTCAGACCCAGGACGGTGGCGAGCAGCAGGCCCATGCCGGCCGCGATGCTAGCGGAGCGCCGCGGCCAGGGCGGCGAGCAGCTCGGCCACCGCCGCGGGGGGGTCATCCGCCTCGGCGGCGGCGCGCACGAGGCGGGTGCCCACGATCACCCCGTCCGCGCCGGCGGAGGCCGCCCCCGCCGCCTGCTCGGGAGTCGCGATCCCGAACCCGACCGCCACCGGCAGGTCGGTGTGTCCCTTGACCCGCTCGAGCATCGCCCCCAGACCGCCGCCCAGGGCGTCGCGCTCCCCGGTCGTGCCGGTCAGCGAGACCGCGTACACGAAGCCGCGCGCCAGGGACCCGATGACCTGGAGCCGGTCGCCCGCCGTGGTGGGCGCCACCAGCGGCACCAGCGCGACGCCCTCGGCGTCGCAGCGCTCGAGCAGAGCCGGGGCCTCCTCCACGGGCAGGTCCGGCACGATCAGCCCGCTCACGCCCGCCGCCGAGAGCGCCCCAACGAAGGCGTCCGCCCCGCGTGCGTAGATCGGGTTGGCGTAGCACATGAGCACCACGGGGACGCGCGCCGCGAGCCCGCCCGCCAGCTCCAGGACGTCCTCGGTGGTCACTCCCTGACCCAGGGCGCGGGCTCCGGCGGCATGGATGACCGGCCCGTCGGCCAGGGGGTCCGAGAACGGGACACCGAGCTCGACCAGGTCGCCGCCGGCCGCGGCGTACGCCTCGGCGATCGAGCGTGAGGTGGCCAGGTCGGGGAAGCCGCCCATCATGTAGGGCATCAGGGCCGCCCGCCCTGACCGCCGGGCGAAGGCGGCCTCGATCCGCCCGATCCCGCTCACGTCGGCCGGGCCGCGCCTATGGGCCCTGGCTGCCCAGGGCCTCCGCGAGGTCCTTGTCCCCGCGACCGGACAGGCAGACCAGGTCGAGGTCGGCGCGGGGGTTCTCGAGCAGCCAGGCCAGCGCGTGCGCGGGCTCGAGCGCCGGGATGATGCCCTCCAGCCGCGCCAGGCGCCGAAACGCCGCGAGGGCCTGGGCGTCGTTCACCGCCACGTAGCGCGCCCGGCCGGAGTCGCGCAGGTGGGCGTGCTGCGGGCCCGAGCCGGGATAGTCCAGCCCGGCCGAGATCGAGTGCGCCTCGGCGATCTGGCCGTCCTCGTCCTGTAGGACGGCCGACATGGACCCGTGCAGCACGCCCGCCCGCCCTCCGGCGGTGAGTGGAGCCCCGTGACGCCCGGTGTCCAGTCCTTCGCCCCCGGCCTCCACGCCGACCAGCTCCACGCCGGGGTCGTCCACGAAGGCTGCAAATGTGCCGATGGCGTTCGAGCCGCCGCCCACGCATGCGATCACCCGGTCCGGGAGCCGCGCCTCGGCGGCGAGCACCTGGTCGCGGGCCTCGTCGCCGATAACCCGTTGGAGGTCCCGCACCAGCGCGGGATAGGGCGCGGGCCCGACCGACGACCCGATCACGTAGTGGGTGGTCCGCACATTGGCCACCCAGTCGCGAATCGCCGCCGACACCGCCTCCTTGAGCGTGCGTGCCCCCACCTCGACCGGCTCCACCGAGGCTCCCAGCAGCTCCATGCGACGCACGTTGGGCTCCTGGCGACGCATATCCTCGGTGCCCATGTACACCAGGCACTCGAGGTCGAGCAGCGCGCAGGCGGTGGCGGTGGCCACCCCGTGCTGGCCGGCGCCGGTCTCGGCGATCACCCGTGACTTGCCCATCCGGCGGGCCAGGAGCGCCTGGCCGAGGGCGTTGTTGAGCTTGTGGGCCCCGGTGTGGAGCAGGTCCTCGCGCTTGAGGTAGACGGCATGCCCCAACGCCTCGGAGAGCCGGCGGGCGCGATACAGCGGCGTCGGGCGGCCGGCGTAGTCGCGCAGCAGAGCCTCCAGCTCAGCGCGGAAGGCGGGATCGTCCTGCGCCGACCGCCACGCCTCCTCGAGCTCGGCCAGGGCGGGCATCAAGGTCTCGGGCACGTACTGGCCGCCGTAGGGACCGAAGCGGTGCTCGACCACGCTGGTCATGCGGTCACCGGGGCACTCTGGCGGACGGCCTCGAAGAAGGCCTGCAGCCGCGCCGGGTCCTTGATCCCGGGCTCGGCCTCCACCCCGCTGACGACGTCCACCGCGAACGGCCGCGCCGTGGCGATCCCCTGGCCGACGTTGTCCGCCGTCAGGCCGCCGCTGAGGATGATCGGGACGTCCCCCCGCCGGCGGCGCGCCAGCTCCCAGTCGAACGGGACGCCCGTCCCGCCGCGCAGGTCACGGGCGAAGGAGTCCAGCAGGTGGAAATCGGTGTGGAAGGCCTCGATGCGGCGCATGTCGGCCAGGGAGCGAACCCGTACCGCCTTGGCCACCCGGCAGCCGGTGCGGCGCGCCACCTCGGCGCAGTAGGCCGGCCCCTCGTCGCCGTGCAGCTGGACCATGGTCAG
>DATFPO010000118.1:0-8634 GCA_035264745.1 Solirubrobacteraceae bacterium
CGGCTGTCGCGGGAGAAGGGAGTCCACGTGGCGATCGAGGCGTGCCGGCGCGCCGGGCTGCCGCTGGTCGTCGCCGGCGACGGCCCCCAGGAGCAGGAGCTGCACCGGCTGGCGGCGGGCGCCGACGTGCGTTTCACCGGACGGGTCGAGCCTGCCCGCCTGGCCGAGCTGCGGCGCGACGCCGGGCTGGCGCTGGTGCCGTCGCTGTACGCCGAGATCTTCCCGGTCGCGGCTGCAGAGGCGATGGCGGCGGGCCTTCCCACCGTCGCGTCCGCCACGGGCGGGCTGGTGGGATTCGTGCCCGACTCCGAGCTGGTCGCGCCCGGCGACGCGGCGGCGATGGCGGACCTGGCCCGCCGGCGCTTCGGCGACCGCGACGCCGGCGAGCGGGCGCTCGCCGCCGTCCGCCGGCGCACCGCCCCCGAAGCGGTGGCGGACTCCCTCGGAGACCTGTACGCCTCGGTTGCGGGAGCGGGCGCCAGACGCCACCGAGTGCGGTAAGGTCTAATCTCAAGGTGCGAAAAGGAGTTCGTATCAGACCTTCTTTACGGTCCTCGTCACGGCGACTGCGGCGCTGCTCCTGCGATCTGCCTGGCGGCCGACGACTTGAGGACAACGATCAGCCGCAAGTGATCGGTTTCTGACCGATCATCGGCGGGCGTGCACGGTCCGCTCGAAGCTCCCCTCTTCGTCCGACCGTGCACTCGCCGGGTGGCCCCGGCGCCGGACGCGCCGGGGCCGCTCGCCCCACCGAAGCGCAATAGCCTGTCCCCACCGAACCGTCCGGCGAATAAGGGGGATGCGATGGCCGTAACGCGCGACGCGCGAGTACTGGGACCAGCCGACGGGCACGCCGGCTTCCTCGGCAGCATCGGGGTGCGGTTCATGGTTGACGGGGAGACGGCTGACCAACGCTTCTCGCTGGTCGAACACCCGATGTCGGCACGGGCGCTGGCGGCACCCCTGCACCGCCACAACCGCGAAGACGAGTACAGCTACGTCATCCAGGGTCGCATGGGAGCCCTACTCGGCGACGAGGTGCTGGAGGCCGGTGCCGGCGACCTCGTCTTCAAGCCACGCGGGGAATGGCACACGTTTTGGAATGCGGGTGACGAGCCCTGCCGGATTCTCGAAATCATCTGCCCGGCCGGCTTCGAGCGATTCTTCGCAGAGCTGGTCGATCTAGGCGGAGTCGCCCAGGCTGACCCCCAGGTCCTGGGCGAACTGTGCGCGCGATATGAGCTTGAGATGGACCCAGACAGCGTTCCGGGCCTCGTCGAACGCTTCGGGGTGCGCTTCCCGGGCGAACCGCTCCTGGGGTGAACGTCGGCCCGGACCTAGTCGCGCCACATGAACCACATGCGGCCGCGCCCGGGCAGCGGGGCTTCGCCGGTGACATCGAAGCCGAACGAGCGGTAGTAGGCCACGTTGGAGGAACTGGCGGTCTCGAGGTACGCCGGGACGTCCGCCTCCGCGGCGTCCTGGAGCACCCGCTGCATCAGCGCTCGGCCGACGCCGCTGCGCTGGTGGGCGGGATCGACTGCCAGGAACCACAGGTAGAGGTGCGGCCCTCGCGGATGGGCGCGGGCCATGGCGGCTCCGACCTGCGTCGCGCGCTGCGGCGTACGGCCGCCCGCCAACAGGAACAGCGGCGCCTCGAGGACCGACGCCAATGGCGAGGGGAAGTTCCTGCCCGCCCCGAACGTGACCGCCACCCCGACGACGGCGCCGTCGCGGGTGGCCGCCCAGGCCGGTCCGCCCCAGTGCCGTGTCTCGAACAGCGCGACCCGGAAGAAGCGCCTCAGCAGCCGGCGCCGGGCCGGCTCGCCCGGCGGACCGATCGCGACCCAGGCCGGGTCTTCGAGAAACCCGTTGGTGAGCACGATGGCCGCCTCCCGCCGCTGCGCCCGTCGGAGGTCGACGACCTCGAGGCCCTCCACGGCCGGACGCTACCTCAGCGGCGGGTCGAGCCGTCCGCGGCGCCGCCGCGCCGGTCCCGATCGCGCCGACATTCCCTATCGTGTCGGTGCTCGATGCCCGACGAGCACCGCATCAGCCCCCCGGACGAGGGCCTCGTCCTGTGGCTCACCGGACTGTCCTCGGCCGGAAAGTCCACCCTCTCGCGCATGGCCGCCACGCACCTGCGCGAGCGCGGCCACCGGGTCGAGGTCATCGACGGCGACCTCATCCGCGAGCGCCTGTCGCCGGATCTGGGCTTCTCGCGCACCGACCGCGACGAGAACGTCCGCCGCGTGACCGTGATCTCCGACCTGCTCTCGCGCAACGGCGTGATCGTGCTGGCGGCGATGATCTCGCCGTACCGCGAGGCCCGCGCCCGCGCCCGGGGAGAGCTGGGCGAGCGCTTCGCCGAGGTCTACGTCAAGGCCTCGCTCGAGGCCTGCGCCAAGCGGGACCCCAAGGGCCTCTACGCCCAGGCGCTGGGCGGGCAGATCGGCGAGTTCACTGGCGTATCCGACCCCTACGAGGAGCCGCTCGCCCCGGAGCTCGTCCTCGACACCGAGCACGAGTCCAAGCGGCAGTGCGTCGCCCGCATCCTCGACTACGTCGAGGCCCGCCTGGGCGCGCCCACCAGTCCGGTCGCGGCCGCTCGCGTCCGCTGACGCGCCGACCTCCCGGCGGGGCCGGGCGTCGAGCCTTTGAGTGAACTGGGCGAATGAGCTGGCCGCCCCGTGAGGCGGTTAGGGAACGCCGCTACGGGCGGACCATCTCCCACTCGCGCAGCCACCCCACGGTCTGCGCGATGCCCTCGCCCACGCCGATACGCGCCTCCCAGCCCAGGATTCGCCTGGCCTTCTCCACCGAGGGCCACCGGCGCTGGACGTCCACCTCGAACGACGGCAGGTGCTCGAGCTCGAAGGCCTCGGGGTCGTTGCCGCAGGCCTCCCAGCACAGGCGCGCGATCTCCGCCACCGTCAGCTCCTCGGAGGCCGAGACGTTGAAGTCCTCGTTCAGTCCCGCCGGCGAGGCCATCGCGGTCACGATCCCGTCGGCGATGTCGTCCACGTGCGTCAGCGTGCGGGTCTGCGTGCCCGAGCCGAAGATCTGCATGGGCGTGTGTCCGGTCAGGGCCTTGCGGATCAGGTCGGGGACCGCGTGCGCGATCCCCGGCTCGTCGTCGGGCACCTCGCCGGGCCCGTAGGCGTTGAACGGCCGGCAGATCGTGTAGGGGAGGCCGTGCTCCTCGTGGGCGGCGCGGCAGTAGACCTCCCCGGTCAGCTTGGAGAAGCCGTAGGCCGAGCGGGGCACCGGGCAGTCGGGGAGGTACTCCTCCGGCGTCGGGTACTTCTCCGCCCGCTCGAACACCATCGAGGAGGACACGTAGACGAAGCGGGAGACCTCGTGGTCCAGGGCGGCGCGGACGACCGAGTTGTACAGCGCGTTGTTGACCTCGGTGAGGGTGTAGGGGAGCTTGTGGAAGTTGGCGATGCCGCCAACCACCGCGGCCAGGTGGATCACCTGCGCGCACCCCGAGGTCGCCTCGCGGGCCTGGTTGATGTCGCGCAGGTCGCCGGTGTGGACCTCGCACCCCTCCCGCATCCAGTACGGCGCCTCGCGCTGGTCGGAGACGCGGACCTCGAACGCGGCATCCGCCAGCAGTCGGCGCACCACCGCCGCGCCGATGGTGCCGGCGCCACCGGTGACCAGGACGCGGCTCACGTGGCGCCGGTGAGCTGAGCCACCTCGGCCGCGTAGGCGAACACCTGCGCGCTGCCGAACGAGTTCCAGGGGTCCACCACCAGGCAGTCGTCCGCGGCCAGTTCGGCGATCTCGCGCAGCCGCGCCGGGCCATCGAAGGCGGAGTGGTTGGTGGCCACCACGACAGCATCGGCGTCGCGGACCGCATCCTGAAGCGACTGGGTGGGCGTCGAAACGTTGGGATCGTGGACCGCGACGTCGGTGAGCTCGCGCTCGAGCAGGCGCACCAGCTTGTGGGCCAGCGAATCGCGCTCGTCGTCGGTGTCCCGCTTGAACGACAGGCCCAGGACCGCCACCTTGCGGCCGTCCAGCTGGCCCAGCCGTCGTCGGATGCCCTCGACCAGGAACAGCGGCACAGACTCGTGGACCCGGGAGACCGCCAGCAGCATGCCCGGGGCGTTCGAGCGCTCCTCGGAGAAGGCGAAGTCCTTGCGCAGGCAGGTGCCGGCTGTGAGGCCCGGCCGGGCCATCCCGCCGCGGGGGTAATCGCGGTTGATCAGGTCGATGACCTCGAACACGTTCGCCCTGTGACGCTCGCAATCCATCATCAGCAGGTTGGGCAGGGCGAAGTTCGCGTAGCGCAGGATGTTCGTCCAGATCTTGGCCAGCTCGGCCTGGACCGCCGTGGTGCGCTCGATCGTGCCCCCGAAAGCCTGGAACAGCTCGGCGGCCCGCTCGGTGGACTGCTCGCCCACGCCGCCCACGATGTTGGGCAGCGTCTCGATCTCGGTGAAGAACTTCCCGGCCGCGATGCGCTCGGGGACGTGGGCCACGAACACGTCGCTGCCGACCTCGAAGCCCCGCTGCTTGGCCAGGTAGCCGGCGACGAACTCGGTGGTGCCTGGCGCCACCGTCGAGCGCAGGATCAGGCAGTGCCCGGGCTCCAGGACGCCGAGCAGGTCGTCGAGCGCCGCCCGGATGTCCCGGATGTCGATCTCGATGTGCGAGAACGTCGGGGTCCCGATGGTGATCACGATGTGGCGCGCCCGAGCGGCGTCGGCCACGCGGTCGGAGAGCTCCAGGCGCCCGGCCTGAAGCGCCCGCTCCAGGGCTTCCTGGGCGCCCGGCTCCTCGAAGGGCATCGTCCCGGCCCGCACCGCGTCCAGGCGCGCGGCGTCCCGGTCGACGCCGATGACGTCGCGGCCGTGCTCCGCGAACGACAGCGCCAGGGGCAGCCCGACGCGTCCCAGGCCGATGACCGAGACGTCCTTGCTCATGGCGCATGAGGCTACCGTGGCGGCCGCCGCGATACCCGCGGCGCCAGTAGGGTTGCGGCTCGCGATGCGGCGCCTTCAGACCGCACTCGAGGGCCCGATCCTGCTCGAGCCGGTGGTTCACCGCGACGAGCGCGGCTTCTTCCTGGAGACCTACCGGCGAAGCGCCCTCGAGCAGGTCGGCATAGCCGACGACTTCGTCCAGGAGAACCACTCGCGCTCCCGGCGGGGGGTGGTGCGCGGCCTGCACTTCCAGCCGGGGCTGGCCAAGCTGGTGCGCTGCGCGCGCGGGGCGATCCTCGACGTGGTGGTCGACGTCCGGCCGGGCTCGGAGGCGTTCGGGCGTTGGGAGGGCCACGAGCTCTCGGACGTCAACCACCGGATGCTCTACTGCCCGGACGGGTTCGCCCATGGCTTCTGCGTGACCAGCGACGAGGCCGACGTGATGTACCTGTGCTCGGATTACTGGAATCCCCAGACCGAGCGCGCGGTCGCCCACGACGACCCCGAGATCGGCATCGCCTGGCCGCCGATCCCGCTGCAGCCGTCGGCCCGCGACGCCGCCGCGCCGCGCCTGGGCGAGCTGATGGCGCAGCTGCGCGGTTAGCCACTGCGCCGGAATCGCCGGCGGGCGTACTGGCGGGAGAAGGCGGCCACGAACCGCGGGTTGTAGTTGAGGTAGCGCCGCCAAAGGCGGCGCGGCTCGCGGACCAGCCGGTACGCCCACTCCAGCCCCGCCCGCTGCAGCGAGGGGGGCGCCTGGGCAACGAGGCCGGCGTGGAAGTCGAACGCGGCCCCCACCCCCACCAGCACCGGCGCGTCCAGCGCGTCGCGCATCCGGGCCATCCACTTCTCCTGCTTGGGAACGCCGATGCCCACCCAGACCACGTCGGGCCGGGCCCGGTTGATCTCCTCGGCGACCGCACGCTCCTCCGCCGGGTCAAGGGGGCGATGCGGAGGTGAGTGCCCGCCCACGATCCGCAGCCCGGGATAGCGCTCGCGCAGGCTGCGCTCGAGCTGTTCCAGTGCGGCGGCGTCCCGGCCGCCGTACAGGAACTGGCCGGTGCCGTTGAGCGCCGAGCGCTCGCAGTATGCGGCCATGAGGTCCGGGCCGTAGACCCGCGCGGAAATCTGATGGCCCAGCGCCCGCAGGGCCCAGACCAGCGGCTGGCCGTCGGGGACCGTCATCGACGAGCGCAGGACCGCGGCCCGCAGCTCCGGGTCCTCCCGGCACAGCATGACCGAGTGCACCGCCGCGCAGCAGATGTAGCCGCGGCGCCGGGCCGCGACCATCGCGTCCATCCACTCCATCGTCCGGCGATAGTCGGTCAGCGCCAGGGGGACGCCGAGGACCTCGGCGCTGGGCGGGACCGCGAGCGACGGTTCGTCGGCCACGCCGGCATTGTCCCGGGGGACGCGGCGGTGCGTACCATGCCCCGCATGCCGCCCCACCCCGCGATCGCCGCGGCCGGGTGCCCGCGCCGCTGAGGGCCGTCACCGGCCGCCTGCGCGCGGCGTCGCGGCGCGTCACCTACCGGGAGTTCATCGAGCGGGTCGAGCCGGAGGTGGCCGCCCGCCCGCGAGTGCACCGCTTCGCCGTCCCGCCCGTGGTCGGGGAGCCCGGCACGCCCGCGGCCGCGCTGGCGGTCTGCATCTCGCCCGGAGGCGGCGGCGACGCGCAGGTCACACGGGACTCGTTGGAGTCGCAGACGGTCGGGCCCGCGCATGTCCTGGAGGGCACGCCGACCGAGGCGTTCAGCGAGACCTGGGCGCCGTGGCTGGTGCTGCTTAGGGCCGGTGACCGCCTGGCCCCTGACGCGCTTCTGCGGCTGGGCCAGGCGGTCACCCTCGCCCCGGACGCGGCCGTTCTCACCTGCGACGACGACGTGGCCGGCCGCGGCGGCCAGCGCCGCGCGCCGCGCCTCGGCCCGGGCCCCTCGCCCGACGGCGTGCTCTCCACCGACCAGGCCGGTCCGCCGGCGCTGGTCGCCCGGGAGCCGGCGCTGGCGGCGGAGGCCGCCCCGGGGCCGGGATGGGAGCTCGAGCTGCTGTTGGCGCTGGCCGGTCCGGCTGCGGGCGGCCACGCCCACGTTCCCCAGCTGCTCGTCCATCGCACCCGCCGCCCGCCCACCGACCAGGAGCTCCTGGCCGGCGTCGCCCAGCGCGTGCTGCATACCCGCGGAGACGCCACGGCCCGGGTTGAGGCCCGCCCACCCGGCGGGCGGCGCGTGCGCCGGGCGGTGTCGGGCGAGCCCTCGGTCGAGGTGGTCGTCTGCTTCCGCGACCAGGCCCGGCTGCTCGAGCGCTGCGCCCGCTCCCTGCTGGGACGCTCCGGCTACGAGAACCTGAGCCTGCGGCTGGTCGACAACCACAGCTCCCAGCCGTCGCTGCTCGCCCTGCTCCAGCAGCTCGAGCGCGATCCGCGGGTCACCGTGGTTCGCGACGACGCCCCGTTCAACTTCTCCGCCCTGAACAACCGCGCGGCGTTGAGCTCGAGCGCCGACTTCCTGGTCTTCCTCAACAACGACACCGAGGTGCTGACCCCCACCTGGATCGAGGAGCTGCTGGAGGAAGCCCAGCGCGAGGAGGTCGGCGCGGTCGGCCCGCTGCTGACCTATCCCGACGGCCGCGTCCAGCACGCGGGCGCCGCCCTGGGCCTGCACGGGTACGCCGGCCACCCGTTCGCCGGGCTCGACCCCGTTCGCCGCACCCCGTTCGGCGCCGCCGCCGACGGCACCCGCAACTGGATGGCCGTCACCGCGGCTTGCCTGATGATCGAACGGCGCAAGCTCGAGGCCGTGGGCGGCTTCGACGAGTCGTTCACGATCGGCGGCAACGACGTCGACCTCGGGTTGCGGCTGACCGCCGCGGGTCACCGCTCGCTGTGCCTGCCGCACGTCCGCCTGCTGCACGACGAGTCCGGCAGTCGCGACCCGCTCGACATCCCGCTGGGGGACTTCGAGCGATCCCGCGAGCGCTACGGGGCCTTCAGGACCCTGGGCGACCCCTTCTACAACCCCAACCTCACCCTGCGCGACACCACGTGCGGCCTGCGCTCGCCCGAGGAGCTGGAGCCATGAGGCGCTGGAGCCGCAAGCGCGCCCGCTACGTCTGGGAGATCGCCCGGCAGGGCCCCACCGAGGTCGGCTACGCCTACTTCCGCGCGCGCCGGCGCCGGCGCAACCAGGCCGATGAGGAACTGGAGCTGAGCGCCTCCGACCGGCTGGTGCTCGACGGCGACTACGACGTCGATGAGCGGCACCTGTCAGCCAGCGCGGAGGCGGTCGCTGCGTGGCAGCGCGGCGGGGGCGCCCGGATCGAGTCGGTCCAGTGGTTCCTGCCGTGGTTCCACCTGGTGTACGGCGGGGGCATCTACACCGTGCTGCGCTTCGCCGAACGCTTCGCCTCGCAGCACGGCGCCCGCAACCGCTTCCATGTCTACGATCGGCCGGGCGAGCGGGTCGCGCGGGACATCGCCGGCAAGATCGCGGGCGCGTTCCCCGGGCTGGCCGAGGCTCCGGTCACCGCCGCCGGCTCAGAGCTGCCGCCCGTCGACGCGGCCATCGCCACCGCCTGGACCAGTGCCTTCCCGCTGGTTCGACACGGCCGGGCGCGCGCCAGGTTCTTCTTCGTGCAGGACCTCGAGCCCGACTTCTACCCGGCGGGCGCCGCCTCGGCCGTGCTCGAGCAGGCCGCCGGGTTC
>DATFPO010000119.1:0-3454 GCA_035264745.1 Solirubrobacteraceae bacterium
GTCGCCGAGCTGCGGGGGCGCAGCATCCGCGAACGGGCGCGCCGGCTGATCGACATCGCCGCGCCGGACCACCGCGAGGGCCTCGAGCACGAGGCGCGCCGGATCGGCTACCTCTAGGACGGCCGCCCGGTCAGGTCCTCCATTTGACGCTGCAGCCGACCGGTTCGGTCTCGGGCCGGCGAACCTCGCGCCCCGCCAGCAGGTCGTCGAGCGCCTCGCGCAGCCAGTCGGCGCGCTGGGAGGGGTCGGCATAGTCGGCGTCTGGGGCGCCGCGGTAGCGCAGGCGCCGGTCGGAGTCGACCTCGAAGACATCGGGGGTGGTCCGGGCGCCGAACCCGCGCGCGACGTCTTGGGCGGCGTCGTGGAGGTAGGGCAACGGCCAGTCCTCCGCGGCGACACGCTGCTGCATGGCCTCGTAGGAGTCGGCCGGATAGCGGGAGCCATCGTTGGGGTTCACGGCCAGGAACCGCACCCCGCGCGGCGCGTACTCCCGGGCGGCGTCGAGCAGCCGGTCGTGCCAGGCCAGCGCGTACGGGCAGTGATTGCAGGTGAAGACGACGACGGTGGCCGGAGCGTCGCCGTCGAGGGAGTGCGCGCGCCCGTCGGTGTCGGGCAGCTCGAAGTCGGGGACCGGGTCTCCAACGGCCGGGGTCATGCCGCCTGATCGCCGGCCGCCGCGTGCAGGGCGTCACGCAGGTCAGCGGGATCGGGAACGGGCGAGAAGCGCCCGTCGCGCAGCCGGTAGATGCGGCAGGTGAGCCCGAGAGGCTCCTCGGGACCCGGCGGCTGGATGTCTCGTCCGGCCACCCGGACCGTGGGCGAGCCGACGAAGCCCGCCCGCCGGGCGTCCCCATCGGTCGCCACCTCGCGCAGCTCGATCGCGTCGGGGTTCAACCCGGCCTGCTCCATGGCCTCGCGCAGATCGGCCAGCGCGCGTCCCCACGAGGGGCACCCCTCCCACCACAACAGCTCGACCCTGGGCTGACTCGCGCGCACGGACCCCCCGAGGCTATCGGCCGGCGGTCGCCGGCTGCCAAGATGTCGGTGTAACACGGGCGCGGCCACGAAGTCAGAGCCGTGAGCCGACCATCAGGAGGAATCGAGTGGCAACCGAGAAGGCGACGTTCGCAGCCGGATGCTTCTGGCAGGTAGAGGTGGAGTTCCGCAACACCCCGGGGGTGGTGGCGGCCCAGGTGGGCTACTCGGGCGGCCGGACCGAGAACCCGAGCTACCAGGACGTGTGCACTGGCCGCACCGGGCACGCCGAGGCGGTCGAGGTCGAGTTCGATCCCGAGCGCATCTCCTACGAGGAGCTGCTGGAGACCTTCTGGCGCTTGCACGATCCCACCCAGCTCAACCGCCAGGGGCCTGACGTGGGCAGCCAGTACCGGTCGGCGATCTTCTTTCACTCGCCCGAGCAGGAGCGCGCCGCCACGGCGTCGCGCGACCGGGCCCAGTCCCGCTTCCGGCGACCGGTGGTCACCGAGATCACGCCCGCCGGCCCCTTCTACCCGGCCGAGGACTACCACCAGCGCTACCTGGAGAAGCGCGGGCTCGCCACCTGCGCGATCTGAGGCGCTCGACCCAGCTCCGGGCTAGAGTGCCCGGCGTGGGGCGGCTCGCGGGCCACGGCAGACTACGATGAGCACGCCGTACGGGCGCTTCGCCCGCTGGCGGGCCACCCGGATCTGGCTACGCGACCCGCGCCGCGCCATCGCGCGCCTGTCCGGCCCCCCCGGGGGCCTCGACGGCCCGCAGCTCGCCCTCCGAGCCTGGCTGGCGCTCACGTTCGAGCGGGACCCGGCGGCGGCCGAAGGACTGGCGCGCGCCGGGCTATCACGCCCCGGCGACACGCGCTTCGCCGCGGCCGCCCTGGCCGAGGCGCTCATGCGGCGTGGCGCGCACGACGAGGCGGTGGAGGTCATCCGGGCCGCCCGCGCCCGGCTGCCAGACGTCCCGTGGTACGAGCTGACGCTGACCGATGCCCTCGAGGACTCGGGTCGCACCGACGAGGCGGTGGCGATCCTGGAACGCTCGGCGAGCCATCCCAAGCTCCGCCGTCACGCCCTCAAGCGGCTGTCGCGAATCGCGCTGGAGCGTGGCGAACGGGCCGCCGCCCGGCGGTGGTTCGAGGCCCTGGTGGCGCTGGCCCCGGACTACCTGGTGTACGCCTCCGACTACGTCGCGCTGGGGCGCCTGCAGCTCGAGGCCGGGGATGCGGACGCCGCGCGCGAGACCTGGCGGCGCGGCGCGCGGATCTACCCCCGTCACCGCGAGCTGCGCGTGCTGCGTCAGGAGCACTTCGGCGAGGCCGAGTCGCTCGCCGCGCCGCGCGTCGCGCCGGTGGCCGAGCAGCAGGCCGGCGTCCGGCGGATCCCGATCCCCACCCCGCTGATCACCAACCGAACCGACCTGGCCCGGCTGGTCGACGGCGCGACGGCCGGCAAGCGCCGGCCGGGCGACGTGATCGCGCTGGCCGAGAGCCCCACCGCGGCGGCCCAGGGCCGCGTACTTCCCCTGGAGCTGGTGCGGCCGGGAAGGCTGGCCCGGCTGCTCAGCCGCTTCGTGGGTGAGATCGGGCCGCTGCACAGCCCCGAGGGTATGGAGGGCGCGGTCATGGAGGCGGGGCGGATCCGGATCGTGCTGGGGGCGGTCGCCGGCGCCGTCGGACGGCCGCTGGGGCGGCGCGGGTGGTTCTATCGGGTGGCCGGCCCTCGCACGGCGATGATCGACGACGTCGCCGCCTGCCTGCCCCCGCTCGACCATCACCTGATCTTCGGGCCGATCGAGCCCGGGGCGCTGGCGCGGGAGCTGGCCCGGGCGCTGGACTGCGAGGTGGCAGTGGTCGACGCCAACCACCGCACCGGCGCGTGGGTGCTGGCCGGCTCGGACGGTGTCGACCGCGAATGGCTCGCCCGCGCGCTGGCCGACAACCCGGCCGGTAACGAGGACGAGCAGACCCCGGTCGTCCTGGTCCGGCCCACGGCGCCGTCCGAGGCGCCCGCCGCGGGGCCCCCGCCCGACCGCCGCCGTCAACCGGTCAGCCGCTGAGCGCGGCCCTCGCTGCCGCGGCCACCGCCTCGACGTGCCAGGGGTCGAGCTGCTGGTGGACGGGAAGGGCCAGGAGCCCGCGCCGCAGCGGCTCGAGCTCCGCGAACCGGCGGCGATCCAGGAGCGGATGGGCCACCGGCCAGATCTCGATCGACCGCACGCCGCGCTCGAGCAGCCGGGCGATGGCGCGCGGGCGGTCGGAGGCGAGCACCGGCAGGTAGAGCGGCGTGGTGCCAGGCGGCAGGGAGCGGAAGGGCTCGAAGCAGAGCTCGCCCAGCTCGGCGGCCAGCGCGGCGTAGTTCGAGCGCCGCCGGCGACGCACCCAGGAGGCGTCGGTGCGGACCGCGAGGTGCTCGGTGACGCGCGAGGGGCCTGCGGCGGCCGCCTCCAGGTCGTCGACGCG
>DATFPO010000120.1:0-4199 GCA_035264745.1 Solirubrobacteraceae bacterium
CCACGGTGATCGGCGCCGTCCTCGGGGCGCTGGGCGCCTGGCTTCGCGGGCGCCGCGAGCGGGCGGGCTGAGCCGACCGCCTCAGTCGGCCTGGGCCCGCTCCAGCGCCGCGCCCAGGTCGGGCGGCAGCGCGGACTCGACGTGGACGCGAGCCCCGGTCACGGGATGGGGGAACTCCAGCGCGCAGGCATGGAGGAACTGACGCCGCAGGCCGTAGAGGCCCGGATGCCCGTACTCCGGGTCGCCCACCACGGGATGCCCGATCGCCTGGAGGTGGACCCGGATCTGATGCGTGCGCCCGGTCTCCAGCCGCACCCGCAGCAGGCTGGAGCGCGGCAGGGCGCGCTCGAGCCTGAAGTGGGTCCGGGCCGAGCGCGGGCGGTCGGTGTCGGTGGAGATCCGGGTGCGCGCGCGGCGGTCGCGCCCGACGTCGACGTCGATCGTGCCCGCCCGCGCCGGAGGCCGGCCCTCGACTAGGGCCAGGTACTCGCGCTGGATCCGACGCTCGGCCAGCAGCCGACGCAGCGCCCGGTGGACCGGCTCGGACTTGGCCACCACCAGCAGGCCGGACGTGTCGCGGTCCAGGCGGTGGACGATGCCGGCCCGCGACGGGTCGGACCCGCCGCCCGAGCGTCCGCGCAGCGCCTGCGCCAGCGTTCCCTCGGGGTGGCCGCGGGCGGGATGCACCACCACCCCGGCGGGCTTGTCGACCACCATCAGGCTGTCGTCCTCGAAGCGCACGGCGAAGGGCACCTCGTCCGCGGCCGCCGCCAGGCGCTCCTCGACGGGCGCGAGCGAGATCCGCTCGCCTCCGGCCAGGCGATGACGGCGGGGACGCGGCCGGCCGTCGACATGCACGCGGCCGGCGTCGATCATGCGCCCGGCGGCCGAACGGGATCCGATCGGGCCGGCCAGGAAGACGTCGAGGCGCTGGCCGGCGGCGCGCTCCGGAACCGCGATGCTGTGGCTAGGCGCGTCGCCGCGCTCCATCCCGGTCCTCGCGGGCGAGGTCCAGCGCCACCAGCAGCAGGATCACCCCGACCGTGATGGCGGCGTCGGCCAGGTTGAACGCCGGCCACAGCGGAAAGTCGATGAAGTCGGTGACCGCGCCGTGACGGACGCGGTCCAGCACGTTGCCCAGGGCGCCGCCCACCAGAAGCCCGGTGGGGAGCCACAGCAGCCGGCGGGTGCTGTGCAGGGCGAAGTAGCCCACCAGCACGGCCAGCGCGGCGAAGGTCAGCACGGTGAGCAGCGTCCCGCGCTGGGTGAGCAGGCCAAAGGCGATGCCGCGATTGCGGACGTGGACCAGGTCGACGCCGAGGCCGATCTCGTGACGGGCGCCGGGCCTCAGGCGCGCCCTGACCGTCGCCTTGGTCAGCTGGTCGAGCGCGACCGCCACGGCCACCACCGCTAGCGCCCGAAGCCAGGCGACGACCGGCGCTGCCGCCGTGCGCATCAGCCGTGGATCGCCCGCACCACCAGGCCGCCCACCAGGTAGAGGACCAGCAGGCCGACGATCGGGCTGATGTCCACCGGGCCCAGCATCGGCAGGAAGCGGCGGAACAGGCCCAGGTAGGGCTCGGAGACGTCGCGCAGGAATCCCAGGATCGCGTCCGACCAGCGCGAGTAGGGCACCCGTCCGCCCAGCGAGAAGATCATCTGGCCCAGCACGTGGACCACGATGATGATGGAGTAGACGAGCAGCAGGGCGTTGAGGTAGGCGGCCACCTCGGTGCGGTCGATCACCGCCAGCACCGCGCTCACCGGCGCTGCTCTCCCAGCACCGCCCCCACCGCGTCCGCGAACGCGGCCCTCACCCCGGCGGCCTCGAGGGCTGCCACGCCCCGCGCCGTGATGCCGCCCGGGGAGGTGACCTCGCGCCGGACCGCGAGCGTGTCATAGCCCCGCGCGGACAGCAGCTCGGCCGTGCCGGCCAGCGTCTCCACGAACAGCTCGGCGGCGCGCGAGGCGGGCATCCCGTGCTTGACCGCGGCGTCCACGTGGGCCTCCACCAGGAGGGCCACGTAGGCCGGCGTGGTGCTCATCAGCGCCGTGGCCAGTTCGACGTCGCCGTCCTCCATCTCCACCACCCGGCCGACGCGCCCGAAGCGCTCACGGACGTCGCGGGCGATCGCGGGGTCGACGTCCTGCGGCACGGTCAGGCAGACCACGCCCCGGCGCACCTCGACCGGGGTGTTGGGCAGTGCCCGGACCGCCGGCACCCCCGGGTACGCCGCGCGCACGGCGGCGATCGGGGTCGCCGCCAGGACGGACACCACGGCTCGGGCGTGTCCGTCCACCTGCTCGGCCACCGCCTCCAGCTGGCGCGGCTTGTGGCACAGGATCACGAGCTCGGCGCGCTCGGCCAACTCGGCATTGGACGCCACGGCCTCGCCTCCGACCTCGGCCACCAACCGGGCGGCCCGGCCTGACCCGGCGTCGCTGCACAGCACCGGCTCGCCCCAGCCGCGCGCCAGGGCGCGGGCCATGTTCCCCGCTCCGATCAGCCCTATCACGGCGGCAAGGCTACCGAGCGTCTCCTGGCCCGCTGGGCGCCTCGCCGGCTCAGCTCTGGTTGAAGAACCCCTTCTCGATCAGCCGCGCGCGCTCCTGGGCGGAGACCTCGACGTTGCGCGGCGTGAGCAGGAACACCTTGTCGGCGATCCGCTGCATGCCGCCGTCGAGCGCGTACGTCAGCCCGCTGGCGAAGTCGATCAGCCGCTTGGAGAGGTCGGTGTCCGACCCCTGGAGGTTGAGGATCACCGGGATGGAGTCCTTGAACCGGTCGGCCACCTGCTGAGCGTCGTTGAACGACTTCGGGACCACCAGGTGGACGCGGACGTCGCCGACCGCGGCCCCGTTGCGACCTCCGGGCACCGGGCGCAGGACGGTGGTGCGCCGCTCGGCCGCAGGGTCGTCGGCGAAGATGTCGTCGATCTCGTCGCGCCGGCGCCGGCTCGAGAGTCGGCGGATGCTCCCCCGGTAGCGGTCGCCCGCGCCCGGCTCGGGCTCCGCGTCCCCGGCCGCGGGCACCTCCTCGAGGTACTCGTCGTGCTCCTCCTCGGCCAGGCCGAAGTAGACGAGGGCTCGATGCCAGGTGTCGCGTAGTGCCATAGCGCTTGCAGGTTCGCCTGCGACGGCGCAATCCCTGCCGGGATTATGCGCCCCAGGAGGCAAAATTATGCCCCCTTGGGCGGTGTCCGGAGCCGCTTCAGCGGTACAGGACGGTCCCGATCCGCACGATCGTGGCCCCCTCCTCGACCGCGACCTCGTAGTCCTGGGTGGTTCCCATGGACAGCCGGCGCAGCCCCAGGCGCTCCGCCAGCTCGCGCAGGCGGGCGAAGTGGGGGCGGCTCCGCTCGCCCTCCTGCGCCATCGGGGGCATCGTCATCAGGCCGCTCACCCGCACCGGGCAGCGTGCGATGAACGCCTCGACCTTGTCGGGCGCCACGCCGCTCTTGGCTGCCTCGCCGGACGCGTTCACCTCCACCAGCACCTCGGTGGCGGCGTCGCCGTGTCGCTCCAGCTGGGCCAGCGCCGACTCGCTGGCGACCGAGTGGATCAGCCTGACGCGCGGAAGGATGCGCTTGACCTTGCGGCTCTGTAGGTGGCCGATGAAGTCCCATTCGAAGCGGGGGCCGTGGGCCGCGACCTTGGCCTCCAAGTCCTGGGCCCGGTTCTCCCCCACCAGCGTGATGCCGGCGTCGGCGAGCGCGCCCATCTCCTCGAGCGGGACGTACTTGGTGGCGGCGCACACCTCGACCTCCGGCGGCCGGCCGGCGCGCGACGCCGCGGCGGCTATACGCTCGCGCACCTCTTCCAGGTTGGCGCGCACGCGCTCGGGCCGCAGGCCGGCGACGGGGGGCTCACGGTCGTTCACAGCCGCCGGATCACGCCCGCCTGGCGGCCCGTGCGCTCCCCGTCGCGGCGGTGAGAGAAGAACAGGCCGGGATCTGAGCAGATCGTGCATACCTCGCTGTCGTGGACGGCGTCGACTCCGGCGGCCCGCAGCCGGGCGGCGGCGATCGCCTTGAGGTCTAGGCGGCCGCCGTCGCCGTCGCGCGCGATCGCCTCCGGATGCCGGTCGAAGCGCGCGAGCACCTCGCCGCCGACCCGGTAGCAGCAGCCGCCCGCCCCGGGTCCGATCGCCGCCGTCAGCCGCCCGTCCCCGCCCAGCGCCCGGACCGCGCTGACGCCCT
>DATFPO010000121.1:0-11577 GCA_035264745.1 Solirubrobacteraceae bacterium
TCAACGACAACACCCGCTGAGCCTCGCCGCGCGGCGGGCGGCGGGCCCGCCGGTCACCGCGACCCGGCGGCGGGGCCCACCGGGGCCGCCCCGGAACGGAGGGCGGCCGCTGTCTCGGCCAGCCGCCCGGCGGCCAGGGCGGCGCGCAGGTCGGCCATCACGTCGGCGATGAAGGTCAGGTTGTGCACGGTGAGCAGGCGCATGCCGGTCAGCTCGCGGGCACGGATGAGATGGCGCAGATACGCGCGTGAGTAGCCTCCGGCGCAGGCCTCGCAGCGGCATCCGGGCAGGACCGGCTCGAGACTGTCGCGGCTGTCGGCCTTGGTCAGGTCGGTGCGCCACCGGCGATCGGGCTCGGGGACCAGCGCCATCCCGTGTCGCGCCAGCCGGGTGGGCACGGCGCAGTCGAACAGGTCCACCCCCAGCTCGACGCCCTGTACGAGGTCGTCGACCTCACCGACGCCGAGCAGGTGGCGGGGCGCCGCGTCGGCGTGACGCGACAGCTCGTCCGTGGCCCATCCGACGACCTCGCGCATCTGGGCCTTGTCGCGGCCCAGCGACCCGCCGATCGCCACGCCCGGGCAGCCGCTCGTAGCCACCCGGCGCGCCGAGTCGCGGCGCAGGTCCTCGTAAACGCCGCCTTGGACGATCCCGAACAGCAGCTGGTCGGGCGGGCCGTGCTCCCCATGCCAGCTCAGGCAGCGCTCGAGCCAGCGGTGGGTGCGCTCGGTCGAGCCCTCGGTGTACTCGCGGCTGACGTGGAACGGCGTGCATTCGTCAAAGGCAAGCGCCACGTCCGATCCCAGCGCCGCCTGGACCGCCATCGAGCTCTCCGGGGAGAGCATGCGCTCGGCGCCGTCGAAGTAGGACCGGAACCGCACACCCTCCTCCTCGATGGCCAGGACGGACCCGTCGTCGCCGCCCGGACGGCGCCGGCCCTTTATCTCGTCGGCCACCGAGCCGTGACCCATCGAGAAGACCTGGAATCCCCCGGAATCGGTGATGATCGGCCGGCTCCAGCCCATGAACCCGTGCAGCCCTCCATGCCGGGCGATGACGTCGGGGCCCGGATCCAGCAGCAGGTGGTAGGTGTTGCCGAGGACCATCTCGTAGCCCACGCCTGCCACCTCGCGGGGGAGCAGCCCCCGCACCGCGCCGCGCGTGGCCAGCGGGACGAACGCCGGCGTGCGGACCTCGCCGTGGGCGAGCCTCAGCGTGCCGGCACGGCCGCGGGTCGCGGCGTCTCGATGCTCGACGGTGAAGGGCGCGCCCATCGCCCGAGCCTACAAACGCGACGGGCCCGCAACCGCGTCGCGGGCCCGTCGTCCCTTCAGAGTCGGGTCGTGGGTCAGCTCCGGGTGGTCTGGGTGCCCACCTGCTCCTCGGGCTGCCCGTTGCCGGCGGCCCGGGTCTCCCGGCCCTCGATCGCTTCCCGGTTGCCGCCCACGCCGATCGACACCCGGCGCGGCTTGCGCTCCTCAGGCTTGGGGATGCGGACCTCCAGGACCCCACGCTCGAACGAAGCCTCGATGGCGTCGGGGTCCACCCCATCGGGAAGGCTCAGGGTGCGCGAGAAGCGACCGGATGCCCGCTCCACGCGGTGATAGCCCTCTCGCCGCTCCTCGTGCTCGGACTTGCGCTCGCCGGAAACGGTCAGGACGTTGTCCTCGAGCTCTATGGACACGTCCTCCTCGCTCATGCCGGGCAGATCGGCGCGAAGCACGAAGTGGTCATCGGTCTCCACCAGGTCCATGGCGGGGACCCAGCGGCGAAAGTTGCCGCCCTCGCCGGCGGGGCTGTCGCCGAAGAACGTGTTGAACAGCCGGTTCATCTCCGACTGAAGGCTGTTCACCTCACGAGCCGGCTCCCAGCGGATAAGCGCCATGTCGGTACCTCCTACTAAGCTCAGCCTATGAACACCGTCATTATGAAATCTTAGTCGTACTCTGTCAAGTTTCTCGCGGGTTTCGAGCACCACTGAGGCCGCCGGACGCAGACCGGTACGCTGGGTGGCCGGATGCGGCTGGAGGGGATCCACCACATCACGGCCATCACCGCCGACGCCCGGGCCAACGTCGACTTCTACGCGCGCCTCCTCGGCCTCAGGCTGGTCAAGAAGACGGTCAACTTCGACGCGCCCGACGTCTACCACCTCTACTACGGCGACGAGCAGGGCTCGCCCGGCAGCATCCTGACCTTCTTCGAGTTTCCCGGCGCGGCGCTCGGCCGTCCGGGCGACGGGATGATCCACACCATCTCGATGCGGGTGGGCGACGACTCGGCGCTGGATTTCTGGCGCTCGCGCCTGGAGGCGGGGGGCGTAGTGGTGGAGGATGCGGAGGGCCGGCTGGCCTTCGCAGGCCCGGAGGGGCTGCGGTTCGAGCTGATCATCGACCGGGTCCCCGACCCGCCGCTGGTCGCCGCCGCGCCAGACGTCCCGGCCGCTCACGCGCTGTGCGGGTTCGCGGGCGTGCGCGCGTACGCCGCCGATCCAGACGCCGCCGGACCGCTGCTCGAGGGTGCCCTGGGATTCACCCGGCTGGACGACGCAGGCCACCTGTTGGCCGGGGAGGCCCGCCGGGCCACGTACGGCTACAACGCTCCGCCCGACCGGCCCGGCCTCCAGGGAGCCGGCACCGTCCATCACATCGCCTGGTCGGCCCGCGACGAAGATGAGCAGCGGGTGTGGCGCCAGAGGGTGGCCGACCACGGCGGTCGGCCGACTCCGATCATCGACCGCACCTACTTCCACTCGGTGTACTTCCGCGAGCCGAGCGGCGTCCTGTTCGAGCTCGCCACCCGAGGGCCCGGCTTCGCCGTGGACGAGCCACCCGAGCGACTGGGGGAGGCCCTCATGCTGCCCGAGCGCTACGAGCCGATGCGCGCCCAGCTCGAGCGCACCCTGACGCCGCTGGCCAATCCGCGCGCCGGGGCTGCGGCCCGGTGAACGGCCTCGACGCCCTCGATCACCGGATGCGCCCGGCGGCCGGGGAGCCGGATGGCGCGCTGGTGCTCATGCACGGGCGCGGCACCGGCGAGGAGGACATGTTTCCCCTGCTCGACGTCTTCGATCCGCGGCGGCGGCTGATCGGGCTGGCCCCGGGCGGGCCGGTCGCCCAGCCGCCGGGGGGCAAGCACTGGTACACGGTACGCCGGGTGGGACACCCCGACCCGACCACGTTCGCCACCAGCTTCGCCGCGCTGGGGGAATGGATCGACTCCATCGCGGAGGAGCTCGGCGTCCCCCCGGGGCGGACGATCCTGGGCGGCTTCTCGCAGGGAGGGGTGATGGCCTATGCGCTGGGACTGGCGGCCGGCCGCCCGGCTCCGGCCGGCGTCCTGGCCCTCAGCGGGTTCGTCCCCACGGTGGAGGGGCTGGAGCTCGACCTGGAAGGACGGGCCGGGCTGCGCGTCGCGATCGCCCACGGGGTGAACGATCCGGTCATCGGGGTGGAGTGGGGCCGGGCGGCCCGCGATACCCTGCAGTCGGCGGGGGCCGACGTCACCTACCTCGAGTCGCCGGTCGGCCACACGCTCGATCCGCGACAGCTGCCCACGCTGGCCGAATGGGTGCGTCGCACCCTCGAGCCGGCGGCCGCGGCCTAGCCCTCGCCGCGACCTCGGGGCGCGCGTCGAGCCGTCAGCCGGGCTCCACCAGCGAGCGGCCCGACATGGCTTCGGGCGGCTCGATGCCGAGCAGTCCCAGCAGGGTCGGCGCCACGTCCGCCAGGACGCCGCGGTCGCGCAGGCGCAGCCCCGCCACGGTCACGATCAGCGGCACGGGGTTGAGGGAGTGGGCGGTGTTCGGGCCTCCGTCGGGCTCGAGCATGTGATCGGCGTTGCCGTGATCGGCGGTGATCACGCAGGCGCCGCCCGACTCGTGGACCGCGCTCACCACCTCGGCCAGGGCGGAGTCCACGGTCTCGATCGCCCTCACCGCGGCGGGGATGACCCCGGTGTGGCCCACCATGTCGGGATTGGCGAAGTTGACGATGCCGAAGTCCGGGCGCTCCTCTCTCCAGTGCCGGGCGAATGCGGCGGCCACCTCGGGGGCGCTCATCTCGGGCTTGTGGTCGTAGGTGGGGACGTCGCGGGGCGACGGGACGAGCTCGCGCTCCTCGCCCTGGCACGGAGCCTCCTCCCCGCCGTTGAAGAAGTAGGTCACGTGCGCGTACTTCTCGGTCTCGGCCACATGCAGCTGACCGAGGCCGCGGGCCTCGAGCACCCGCGCCAGGGTCGACGCCGGGTGATGGGGCGGGAAGGCGACCGGGTACCGCCAGCCCTCCTCGTACTCGGCCATCGTCGCGTAGCGCGCGACCGGCGGCGCGCCACCCCGGTCCACCTCGGCGAAGCCCGGCTCGGCCAGCGCCCGGGTGATCTGGCGCATGCGGTCGGGCCGGAAGTTGAAGGCCAGCACGGCGTCGCGATCGGGCCGGATCGCCGCCTCGCCCCCCACCACGGTCGGCTCGATGAACTCGTCGGTCTCGCCCCGCTCGTACGCGCTGCGCGCCGCCTCCACCGCAGTGTCCGAGCTGTGCGGAGCCCGTCCGTGGACCAGCATGTCGTACGCCCGCTGGGTGCGGTCCCAGCGGCGGTCGCGGTCCATGGCGAAGTAGCGTCCGACCACGCTGCCCAACCGGCCCGTCCCAGCCTCGTGGAGCCACAGCTCGACGGTCTCGAGGTAACCGGCGCCGGCGGTCGGCGCAGTGTCGCGGCCGTCGGTGAAGGCGTGCAGGACGAGGTCGGGAACCTGCAGCGAGGCGGCCAGCTCGACGAGCGCCCGCAGGTGCGTCCACCCGGAGTGGACGCCGCCGTCGGACACCAGCCCGATCAGGTGCACCCGCTCGGCCGACCCGAGCACGTCGACCAGCACCTGGTTGGAGGCCAGCGACCCGTCGGCGACCGCGTCGTCGATGCGGGTGAGGTCCTGGTGGACCACCGCCCCGGCGCCGAGGTTGAGGTGGCCGACCTCCGAGTTGCCCATCTGGCCGTCGGGCAGCCCCACGCTGCGCCCGCAGGCTTCCAGCCGGCCATGGGGATAGGAGGCCCACAGGTGGTCGAAGTTGGGCGTCTGCGCCAGCTCGATGGCGTTCCCGGGCCCGGGGGGCGCCAGGCCCCAGCCGTCGAGGACGACCAGGCAGGCGCGCTTCACCGGCAGTGCGTCCGGGCCTGGCGTGAGGGTCACGGTCGCGCGGCGGCGACGATCGCCGCGAACGACTCGGCCTGGAGGCTGGCCCCTCCCACCAGGGCGCCGTCGATGTCGGGCAGCGCCAGCAGCTCGGCGGCGTTGCGGGGGTCGACGCTTCCTCCGTACAGGATCCGCACGCGGCTCGCGCCCGCCTCGCTGCGATCGGCGATCAGGCCCCGGATGAACGCGATCGCCTCCTGGGCCTGCTCGGGGGTTGCCACCCGGCCGGTCCCGATCGCCCAGACCGGCTCATAGGCGATCACCACCTCGGCCAGACGTTCCTCCGGCACCGACTGGAGATCCTCCTGCACCTGATGGCGCAGCCTGGGCTCGGTCTCCCCCGTCTCCCGCTCCTGCTCGGTCTCCCCCACGCACAGGATCGGCAGCAGCCCCGCCTCCAGGGCCGCCGGCAGCTTGGCCTGCAGCGCCTGGTCGGTCTCGGCGAAGTGCTGCCGGCGCTCGGAGTGGCCGAGAATCACGCCGTCGACCCCGAGCTCGGTGAGCATGAGCGGCGAGATCTCGCCGGTGAACGCGCCGCTGGCCCCCTGGTGCATGTTCTGGGCGACGACCGCGATCCCGGAACCGCGAGCGAGCTCGACGACCGCGCCCAGGGCGGTGAACGGCGGGCACACCGCCACGTCCACCGCGGCGCCCTCCAGCCGCCCGAGGAGGTCCTCGACCAGCGCGCGGGCGTCGCCCACCGTCTTGTGCATCTTCCAATTGCCGGCGATCAGAGGAGTCCGCTGGGCGTTCACTCGAGCGCCTCGACTCCGGGAAGCGGCTCGCCCTCGATCAGGGTCAGCGCCGCGCCGCCCCCGGTGGAGATGTGGTCGACGCCGTGGGTGAGTCCGAAGGCGGTGAGGGCGGCGGCGGTGTCCCCGCCGCCCACCACGGTGGTGCCCGGGGCGCCGGCAACCGCCTCGGCTACCGCCCGAGTGCCGGCGGCGAACGGCTCGAGCTCGAACGCGCCCATCGGCCCGTTCCAGAACACCGTTCCCGCGCCCTCGATCTCCCGGGTGTAGCGGCGCACGGTGGCCGGGCCGATGTCCACGCCGGCCCAGCCCTCGGGGACGTCGATCCCGTCCAGCTCCCGGGGCTGGGCGTCGGCGGCGACCCGGTCGGCGATCACCAAGTCGTCGGGGAGCTCCAGCCGCGCCGGCGACGCTTCCGCGGCCGACAGCGTGCGACGCGCCGGCTCGAGGTCCTGCTCGTCGCACAGCGACGCCCCCACCATGTGGCCCTGCGCCCGGAAGAACGGAAAGCACATCGCCCCGCCGATCAGGACGGCATCCGCGGTCTGGAGGAAGCGCGCGATCATCCCGATCTTGTCGGTCACCTTGGCGCCCCCCATCACCGCCACCAACGGCCGGTCGGGCGACTCCAGGACGCCGCGCAGCGTGCTGACCTCGCGCTCCAGCAGCGGGCCCGCCGCTGTCTCGGCGACATGATGGGTGACGCCCTCGGTGCTGGCATGGGCGCGATGGGCGGCGCCGAAGGCGTCGTCGACGTAGACGTCGGCCAGCGCGCCGAGCCCTCGGGCCAGCTCGTCGTCGTTGGCCGTCTCGCCGGGCTCGTAGCGCACGTTCTCGAGCAGCAGCACCTCACCGGAGCGCAGCTCGCCGACCTGCGCCTCGACGTCGGAACCCACCACGCCGGGGGCCAGGGCGACATCGGCGCCGAGCAGCTCGGACAGGCGGTCGGCCACCGGTCGCAACGAGAGCTCGGGCTCGCGGTCGGCGGGCCGGCCCAGGTGGGAGACCAGGATGACGCGGGCGCCGCGGGCGCGCAGCGCCTGGATCGAGGGCAGCGCGGCGCGGATGCGGCTGTCGTCGACGACCCCTCCGTCCCGCAGGGGGACGTTGAAGTCGACGCGGACCAGGACTCGCTTGCCCTCGACGTCGACGTCGTCGACCGTCTTCACAGCAGCTTGCCGACCAGATCCACGACCCGGTTCGAGTATCCCCATTCGTTGTCGTACCAGGCGACCACCTTGACCAGGCTGCCGTCCACAACCGAGGTCAGGCCGGAGTCGAAGATGGCCGAGTAGGGCGACCTCTCGATGTCCGACGAGACGATGGGGTCTTCGGTGTAGGCCAGGATCCCCTCCATCTCCCCCTGGTCGGCGCGCTGCGCGAACGCCTGGTTGACCTCCTCGGCGGTGGTCTCCCGCGCAGCCTCCACCGTCAGGTCGACCAACGACCCGGTCGGCAGCGGCGCGCGCACCGCGAAGCCGTGGAGCTTGCCCTCGAGCTGGGGCACGACCAGGCCGATCGCCTTGGCGGCGCCGGTGGAGGTCGGCACCAGGTTGATCGCGGCGGCGCGGGCCCGGCGCAGGTCCTTGTGGGGCAGGTCCTGCAGCCGTTGGTCGGCGGTGTAGGCGTGGATGGTGGTCATCAGGCCGTGCTTGATGCCGACCGCCTCGTGCAGGACCTTGGCGACCGGGGCCAGGCAGTTGGTGGTGCAGGAGGCGTTGGAGATCACCTCGTGGCGGTCGGGGTCGTAGGCCTCCTCGAAGTTGACCCCCAGGGCGACCGTGACGTCCGGTCCGGTCGCCGGCGCCGAGATCACGACCTTCTTGGCCCCGCCCGACAGGTGCTTGGCGGCGTTCTCGCGGTCGGTGAACAGGCCGGTGGACTCGATCACCACGTCGGCGCCCAGCTCGCCCCAGGGCAGCGCCGCCGGGTCCCGCTCGGCCAGGACCCGCAGCTCCTCACCGTCCACCACGAGCCGGTCGTCCTGGACCTCGACGCTGCCGGGGTACGTCCCCAGGATCGAGTCGTACTTGAGCAGGTGGCCGAGGGTGCGGGCGTCGGTGAGGTCGTTCACCGCCACCCACTCGATGTCGGCGCCCTTCTCCCTGCCGGCGCGGAACACGTTGCGCCCGATTCGACCGAAGCCGTTGATCCCGACGCGTACGGCCATGCCCAGGCTGCCCTCCTCCTAGAGCGTTGCCAGATCCCGGGACGGCCCACCGGCCGGCCGGGGCGCGAGAGGCTATCAGCGCCCGCCGGGGGTCCCGGGCGGGCCGGGACGGTTGCCGGCTCGCGGCGAGACGGCGCCCCGGTCAGCCCCGGGGGCGGCGGTCGATGTCGCGGTGGACCACGTCCACCACGTAGTCCCCGGTGCGGCAGTGCGCGGCCAGGCGCTCGGCCACGGCCACCGACCGGTGCCGTCCTCCGGTGCAGCCGATGCCCACCACCAAGTGGGCCTTGCCCTCGCGCACGTAGCGCGGCAGCAGGTAGTCCAGCAGCGACACCAGGTGCCCCTGAAGCTCCTCCAGGCCGCCCTCGCGATCGATGTAGGCGACGACCTCGTCGTCGAGCCCGGTCAGGGGGCGCAGCTCGAGCTCGTAGTGCGGATTCGGCAGGAAGCGCACGTCGAACACCAGGTCGGCATCCCGGAGCGGCCCGTGCTTGTGGCCGAACGAGGTGAAGGTCACCGCCAGCTTGACCGGGCGCTCGGCCGGCAGCAGCTCGTCGGCCAGCCGGCGGCGCAGGGCGGCGGTGCTGAGCCCTCCGGTGTCGATCACCACATCGGAGCGCTGCCGGATCGGCTTCAGCAGCGCCCGCTCGTTGGCGATCCCCTCGGCCACCATGCCGGCTTGGGCCATGGGGTGGCGCCGGCGGGTCTCGCGGTAGCGGTCGAGCAGCGTCTGGTCATCGGCCTCCAGGAAAACCACCCGGTGCCTGAGCCCGCTGGCCTCGAGGTCGTCCAGGACCGAGCGCAGCCCGTCGAAGTACGCGCCACCTCGCACGTCCGAGACCACCGCCGCCGACTCCACCCTGGAGCCCCCGTGCTGGAAGAGCTCCACCAGCGAGCGGATCATCTCGGGCGGGAGGTTGTCGACGCAGAAGTAGCCGGCATCCTCGAATACCGCCATCGCGGTCGACTTGCCGGCGCCCGAGAACCCGGTGATCACCACCAGGTCGGCCAGCTTGGCGCCGGTCGGGACAAGCCGCCCGCGGTGACCGCGGCGACCGAGGCGCAGGCGATCGCCCAGCCTGGCGGGCCGGGAGACCCCCATTGCCTCAAGTCTGCGCTCCGTGTCGGACACCAGTGTGACCACCCGTTTAACCCGCCCGGTACGGGGCGGTTGCGCCGCGCCCGCGCCGGGACATCAGCGTCCGGTCTTGTTGAGCGCGGCGTACAGCTCCCGGGCCACCTTGCCCGGGACGCCCGGCGCCGCCTCCAGCTCCTCGCGGGTGGCCGACAGGACCGCCTCGGGGGAGCCGAAATGGCTGAGCAGGGCCCGCTTGCGGACCGGCCCGATGCCGCGAAGGTCATCCAGGACCGACGCGGTCATGGCCCGGTCGCGCCGGATCCGGTGATGGGTGATGGCGAAACGGTGGGCTTCGTCCCGAACTCGCTGGAGCAGCTGCAGCTCGGGCGTGTCGTGGGCCAGGCGCAGCGGCGCCCGCCGGCCCGGGAGGAAGACCTCCTCGATCCGCTTCGCCAGCGCCACCACGACCACCCCCCGGCCGCGGAAGCCCTTCAGGGCCCGCAGGCCGCTCGAGAGCTGGCCCCGGCCGCCGTCGATCACGATCAGGTTGGGCAGGCAGGAGAACGAGCGATCACGCTCGGGGTCGTGGGGCGAGAGATCCCGCTGAGACTCGAACCGGGCCAGCCGGCGCGCCAGCACCTCGGCGATGGCCGCGAAGTCGTCGGAGCCCTCGACGCTGCGGATGGTGAATCGCCGGTAGTCGGACTTCTTGGGGGCGCCGCCCTCGAACACCACCATGGAGGCGGTGGTGTGGGTGCCGCCCAGGTTGGAGACGTCGAAGCACTCGATCCGCACCGGCGGCACGTCCAGGCCCAGCGCCGCCTGCAGCCCGTCGAGGGCCTCGGCCCGCCGCTGCCGGCGCCGCTCGTCCTTGAGCCGCTCCTGGTCGAGCGCCAGCCGGGCGTTGCGCTCCGCCAGGTCGAGGATGCGGCGCTTGTCGCCGCGCTCGGCCGGACGCACCTCCACCGGCCCGTTCCGCCGGGCGCTCAGCGCCTCGGCCAGGACCGGGCGCTCGCCGACCTCGCGCTGGACGACCACCTGGGCCGGGATCGCCATCGCCGAGCCGTAGTACTGGAGCAGGAACTCCTCGACCACCTCGGGCAAGGCTCGCTGGCCCTGGTTCTCGAGATAGAAGGACTGACGGTCGGACAGCACCCCGTCGCGGACCTGGAAGACCTGGGCGTTCGCCTCGGTGGCGTCCAGGGCCACCGCCACGGCGTCCACCGTGCCCACCGACTCGTTGGCCACGCGCTGGCGCTCCAGCAGCGAGCGCACCGCCCGCAGACGGTTGCGCTCGAGCGCCGCCAGCTCGAATTCCTGGGCCGCCGAGGCCTGCGTCATCCGCCGCTGGAGCTCGCGCTCGATCTCGCGGTAGCGCCCGGAGAGGAAGGCGGTCACGCCGTCGATCGAGTGGCGGCGGTAGTGCTGGCTGTCGACGTAGCCGACGCAGGGCGCCTCGCAGCGCTTGATGTAGTAGTCGAGGCAGGGAGAGCCGCTGCGCCGGCCGGGCTCGGACCCCTCGCAGGAGCGGAACAGGAAGACCTTCTGCAGCAGGTCGAGGGTCCCGCGGACGCGCTTGGCGTTCGAGTAGGGGCCGAAGTAGGCCCGCCCGCGGCGGTGGCGCTCGCGCGTGAAGTAGACGCGGGGGAAGTCCTCGTCCAGCGATATGGCGATGTAGGGGTACGACTTGTCGTCACGCAGCCGGATGTTGAAGCGCGGCTTGTGCTGCTTGATGAAGTTCTGCTCGAGCAGCAGGGCCTCGGCCTCGGTCGCGACCACGGTGGCCTCGATCGAGTCGATCAGCGGGACCAGCTCGGCCGGCCCGAACGCGGTCCGCCCCGAGAAGTGGGACGCCACCCGCTTGCGCAGCGACTTGGCCTTGCCGACGTAGATCACCCGGCCCCGCGAGTCGCGGAACAGGTACACGCCGGGGGCGTCGGGAAGCGACCGGCGCTGGTCGGCGAGGCTCTGTGCGGCCGTGGCAAGCATGGGTCTTCGAGGATACGAGGCGCCGCTCCCGCCCGGGCCCACGCTCGCCGGACCGGCGACCGGGGCGGCTTCAGCGCACCAGCCGCACCGAGAGCTGGGACCCCAGGCCGGCGCTGTCCCCGAAACCCTTCAGCAGCCCGAGGATCCGGGCCACATACCCCTGGGTCTCGGGGTAGGGCGGGATGCAGCCGCAGCGCGCCACGGCGCCCGCGCCGGCGTTGTAGGCGGCCAGCGCCAGCGGCACCGAGGCGAAGCGCCGCAGCAGGTCGCGCATCAGGTGGGCCTGGGCGTCGATCGACGCCGTCGCGTCGTAGGGATTGGAGAGGCCGTAGGAGCGGGCGGTCCCGGGCATGAACTGGGCGATGCCCTGGGCGCCCGCCGAGGACCGGGCGAACGGGTT
>DATFPO010000122.1:0-5156 GCA_035264745.1 Solirubrobacteraceae bacterium
GCTCGGCAACCTGGTCGTGGACGAGGACGGATTGGTCGCGGTCCTGGACTGGGAGCTGATGCATATCGGCGATCCCATCGAGGACCTGGGGTGGATGTGCATCCGCTCGTGGCGCTTCGGCAACGACCGGCATCCCGTCGCCGGCGTCGGGCGCCGGGAGGCGCTGCTCGAGTCCTACGCGGCGGCCGGCGGGCGGGAGGCGACGTCCGACGACCTGCGCTTCTGGGAGGTGGCCGGAAACGTCCGCTGGGGCGTGATCTGCATGCTCCAGGCCCAGCTGCACCGGTCAGGCGCTCAGCGGTCGTTGGAGCGCGCCGCCATCGGCCGGCGCACGTGCGAGCCGGAGTGGGACCTGCTGGCGATGATCGGATGACCAGGCTGCTCTCCCGGGTCGCGCCCCTCGGCTTGCGGGCGGATAATCGCGGAGTGCAGGATCGCCCGGAAGCCCACGAGCTGGCCGCGGCGGTGGCCGAGTTCCTGGCCGCGCAGGTGCGTCCGGCGGTACCCGACGAGCTGCGCTTCCTCGTCCTGGTGGCGGCCAACGCATGCGCCATCGTGGCCCGGGAGGCCGAGTCCATGACCGTCGCGCCGACAGACGAGGTCCGCCGGCTGTCCGCTCTCGTCGACGACGCCGGCGCGGTCGGGGAGGCCGAGGCGGCCGAGGCCGGCCAGGGGCCGACGCCGGGGCGTCTGGCCTGGGAGCTGCGGTCACGGCTCGCCGCTCGCATCCGCGCCGGCGAGCTGGACGAGCGTTGGGACGAGGCGATCGGCGCCCTGCGAGACTCGGTTCGTGCCAAGCTAGCGGTGGCACACCCCGGATACGACGATTTCGCCGACGACGGACGCGGAACCTCGGCAACCTAGACACAGCGAGGAGCGAGCGATGGCGTGGGATTTCTCGACCGAGCCCGAGTTCCAGCAGAAGCTGGACTGGATGCGCGACTTCGTGCGAGAGGAGATCTGGCCGCTGGAGACGCTTGACCTGGACGTCGAGCAGCTCGACCGGGCGATGGCCCCGCTGCAGGACCGGGTCAAGGAGCAGGACCTGTGGGCGGCGCACCTCGATCCAGAGCTCGGCGGGCAGGGCTTCGGCCAGGTGAAGCTCGGCCTCATGCACGAGATCCTCGGCACCTCGCCGTTCGCGCCGCTGGCCTTCGGCAACCAGGCTCCCGATTCGGGCAACTCGGAGATCCTCGCACTGGCCGGCACCCCCGAGCAGAAGGAGCGCTGGCTGCACCCGCTGCTCGCCGGTGAGCTCAAGTCGGCGTTCTCGATGACCGAGCCCGAGACCGCGGGCTCCGATCCCACCCTGCTGCGCACCCGCGCGGTCAAGGAGGGCGACAGCTACGTCATCAACGGCCACAAGTGGTTCTCCTCCAACGCCTCTATCGCCGAGTTCCTGATCGTCATGGCGGTCACCGACCCGGAGGCCCGCCGCTACCAGCGGGCGTCGATGTTGATCGTGCCGGTCGACACGCCGGGGGTCGAGATCGTGCGCGACGTGCCGACGATGGAGCACCCAGACGGGGGCCACGGGCGCTACGGGGGCCACGCCGAGATCCACTACCGCGACGTGCGGGTGCCGGCCGAGAACCTGCTCGGCCCCGAGGGAGCGGGCTTCCTGATCGCCCAGCAGCGCCTGGGCCCCGGGCGCATCCACCACTGCATGCGTTGGTTGGGCGTCTCCCGGCGCGCCTTCGACATGCTGTGCGAGCGCGCCCTGTACCGGGAGTCACACGGCTCGGTGCTGGGCGACAAGCAGACCGTCCAGAACTGGATCGCCGACTCGGCGGCGCAGATGCAGGCGGCGCGGCTGATGACCCTGCACGCCGCCTGGAAGATGGACTCCGAGGGCTCTTCCGCCGCTCGGCAGGAGATCGCCCTGATCAAGTTCTACGGCGCGCAGGTCTTGCACGACGTGGTCGACCGGGCCATCCAGCTCCACGGCGCCCTGGGCTACTCGACCGACCTGCCGCTGGAGGCGATGTACCGCTACGGGCGCGCGGCGCGCCTGTACGACGGGCCGGACGAGGTCCACCGCCAGTCGGTGGCCAGGGCGATTCTACGGGGCTACCAGCCGCCCGAGGACGGGATCCCCTCCCAGCATGTGCCCACCCGGCGTGAGGCGGCGCGCGCGAAGTTCGCCCACCTGCTCGAGGCGGTGACCTCCAACGACTGACCCGGCCGCCGGCGGGCGCGCCGGTCCGGTGCGCACGCTGGTGGTGGCGCTCATCGTCCAGCTGGCCCTGGGGGCGGGGCTGGTGGCGTTCGCCGTCGCCGGCCTTCCGCTCCTGCACCCCGATGACCGCGGTCAGGCCTCGGGCGCCCGGCCGGGCGCGGCGACGGCTGCGCGCCTGAATCGCTTCGACGCCGGGCGGGCGTACGCCGAGGTTCGCTACGAGGTCCGGCTGGGTCCCAGACCGGCCGGCTCGCCGGCCTCGCGCCGGCTCGCGGCCCATCTGCGCCGGCTGCTGCCCAACGGCAGCTACGAGGCGGTCGCCGGCGGGCTGCGCAACGTCGTCGGGCGGCTGCCGGGCCGCCGGCCGGCCGTGCTGATCGGCGCCCACTACGACACGAAGGACATTCCGGGGTTCGTGGGAGCCGACGACGGCGCCGCCGGGACCGCCGCGGTCCTCGAGCTGGCCCGCGCCCTCTCACACCATCGGCGTCCCGGCGCACCGGAGGTCCGCTTCGTGCTGTTCGACGGCGAGGAGAGCCCCGCCGGCACCCCCGACGAGGACTTCGCGCGGGCCGGGCTGCGCGGCAGTCGGGCCTACGCCCGGGCTCACCGGCACGAGATCGGCCGCGCCATCGTGCTGGACCTCATCGGCCAGCCCGGCCTGTCGCTGCCCCGCGAGTCGGGATCGGACCGCGCCCTGTGGTCCCGGCTGCGAGCCGCCGCCGCTCGCGCCGGCGTCGTGCGCGCCTTCCCGCCACGCACCCAGCCGCGCGTGTACGACGATCACACCCCTTTCGCGGCGATCGGGATCCCGGCCGTCGACCTGATCGATTTCGACTACCCGCCCTTCCACACCGCCGGTGACCGGCCGGACCGCGTCTCGGCGGCGTCCCTGGACGTCGTTGGCGAGGCGGTCCTCGAGCTCGTCCGCGGGCTGTGAGACCGCGGGCGCTGGCGATCCGGGCCCGGGAGACGTGGGCCCTACGCCGCCTCGGCTGGCGGGTCGGCCGCTTTCGCTGGCGCGCTTGGCGCCTGGCGTCGCGCCTGGGCGACGACTGGGCGCTGGAGGCGGCCACCAACCCGCAGGACCTGGCGACGCTGCTGCGGCTGGCCCGCGGGCGCCGGAGGGTCGTCGAGCTCGGAACCGCCACCGGCTGGACGGCGGTCTCGCTGGCGCTTGCGGACCCCGACCGCCGGGTGACCTCGTTCGACCCGGTGGTGCACGCGCATCGCGACCGCTACCTGGGACTGGTCGCGCCCTCGGTCCGGCGGAGGGTCGAATTCGTGCGGGCGCCGGGAAGCCGGCCCGCGGCCGGATCCGGGCCGGTCGCGATGCTGTTCATCGACTCCACCCACGAGCGCGAGGGCACGCTGGCCGAGTTCCGGGCCTGGCGCGAGCGGCTCGAGCCGGGCGCCGTCGTGGCGTTCCACGACTACGGGCATCCCGACTTCCCCGGGGTCGCGCAGGCGGTGGCCGAGCTGGGCCTGGAGGGCGACGCGCAGGGGGCCCTGTTCGTGTGGTTCGCGCCGCCCGGAGCGCTCCGGGTCTGAGGCCGGCCCGCGCCAGGCGGCGCCTACACTGTGGGCATGCCGCAGACCGCCAACGGGCGCCGGGCGCCCGAGAAGCTGCTGCTCGCGGCGCCGCGGGGCTACTGCGCAGGCGTCGATCGCGCGGTGCAGACCGTCGAGCACGCGCTCAACCTCTACGGGGCGCCCGTGTACGTGCGCAAGGAGATCGTCCACAACAAGCACGTGGTCGAGAAGCTGCGCGAGCGCGGGGCGATCTTCGTCGACCAGGAGACCGAGGTGCCCGAGGGCGCCACGGTGGTGTTCTCGGCCCATGGGGTGGCGCCGAGCGTGCACCGCAACGCCGGCCACCGCCGGCTGCACGCCATCGATGCCACCTGCCCTCTGGTCACCAAGGTGCACGTGGAGGCCAAGAAGTTCGCCGCCGAGGGCTACACGATCGTCCTGATCGGCCACGCCGGGCACGAGGAGGTCGAGGGGACGATGGGCGAGGCCCCCGACTCCATCGTGCTGATCGAGACCGAGGAGGAGGTCGACCTGCTGGAGGTCAACGACCCCGACCGGGTGGCGTACATCTCCCAGACCACGCTCTCGGTCGACGAGACCCGCAACATCATCAACCGACTGCGCGCCAGGTTCCCCAAGATCGTCGGCCCCCGGACCGACGACATCTGCTACGCCACCACCAATCGCCAGGCCGCGGTCAAGCGGATGGCCGCCGAGTGCGACCTGGTCCTGGTCATCGGCTCACAGAACTCCTCCAACTCCAAGCGCCTGGTCGAGGTCGCCCGCGACTACGGCGCCGAGGCGCACCTGATCGATCACGAGGGCCAGGTTCAGGAGGAGTGGCTGGCCGGCAAGCGGGTGGTGGGCATCTCGTCCGGCGCGAGCGCCCCCGAGGAGCTGGTCCAGCGGCTGGTGGGGTTCTTCCGGGCTCGGGGCACCGAGGACGTCCACGAGTTCGACGTCATCCACGAGGACGTCCGCTTCATGCTGCCCAAGAAGATCCGCCAGGCCCTGGCCGCTGGGACGGCATAGCGCGCACCGAGAATCTCTCGCGCCGCTACGTTCAGCTAGGTCGGCTTGGCTCTTCCGGCATCGCACTTGGGTCTCGGCGCCGGGGCCAAACGCCCACGCTCCAATGGAGCTTAGCCTGTACCGCATTGTCGCTGAGATCCGCGTGGTGCGGTGGGAGGTATGCACGCTCGGGGGCAAGTAGCTCGCCGCCTGGATTGAGTAACCGGATCCCCAGAATGCTGCCAACCTCGCTTGCAGGTGGTCCCGACGGGGAGGCCATGGCGTAGAAGGCCTTGCATGAAGGGCATCTGGCGAAATATTCCTGCACCGTTTCGAGCGCTTTATTGCCGCAACGGATGCAGGGATCTCCCGGCTCGAGCTTACCGTCTAGAAACTGAACCCAGATGTACTCGCCGAGCCCCGCCAGGTCGTC
>DATFPO010000123.1:0-6950 GCA_035264745.1 Solirubrobacteraceae bacterium
CGGCCACACCCGAGGCGCTCGGCTCGCGGCCGGCCCAGCGCATGAAGCGGTCGGTCGGGCCCTTCACGATGCCTCCGCCCACGATCGGGCTGACCGCGATCACCGGACAGCGGGCCGCCACCATCGCCTCCCGTATGCCCGGCACCGCCAGGATCGGTCCGATCGAGGCCACCGGGTTGGAGGGGCCGATGACGATCGCGCGGGCGCGCGAGATCGCCTCGAGCACCTCGCCGGTGGCCCGGGCCCGGTCGGCGCCCTCGAACACCACTTCGTCCACCGGCCCGCCGGCGCCGGCCCGGATCATGTACTCCTGGAAGGACCACCAGCGGCCGGCGTGGCGCACGCGCGTCCGGACGGGGTCGTCGCTCATCGGCAGCACGGCGGCCGCCACGCCCAGGGCCGCCGCCAGCTCCGCCAGCGTCTCCGTCAGCCGGGCTCCGTCCTCCAGGCGGGCCCGGCGGTGCAGCGCGACCGCCAGGTCGCGGTCGCCGAGCGCGAACCAGGGGTCACCGCCGATCTCCCGCAGCCCGTCCATCACGTGGAAGGTGTCGCCGCGCAGCCCCCAGCCGCGTTCGTCGATGCGATCCGCCAGCCAGTAGAGGACCAGGTCCGGGTCAGGGGAGACGTGCCCGCCGTAGATCTCGACGTCGTCGCCGGTGTTGGCCACGACCACCAGGTCGCCGCCCACGACATCCAGCATCCCGCGCGCCAGCTTGGCCCCACCGGTGCCGCCGGCGAGTACGACTACCCGCCCGCCGGCCACGGATCGGCGGGCAGGCCCGTGATGCGCACGCCCGCGTGGGTCTTGTAGCGCGCGTTGATCGAGATCATCAGGGCGGTCAGCGACTCGGTGATCCGTGCCATCTCGAGCCGTCCCGCGTCGACGCAGCGCAGGCCGGGGACCCGGGCGATGAGCTCGGCGGCCTCGCGCTTGTCGTCGCGGCGGTCGCCGCAGACCAGCACGTCCTCGTCGAGTCGCGCGTCCAGGTCGGCGAGCTGCGCGGCGCTGACCGTGTGCAGGGCCGAGACCACCCGCACGCCGTCGGGGACCATCTCGGCCGCCTGCTGGGCCGCCGACCCCTGGGGGACGCCGAGCATCCGGGTCGCCTTGCCGCTGACGGCGGCGGCCAGGGGCACGGTCGCGTCGATCAGCAGCTGTCCCGGCCGCAGCGCGTCCCTGAGGTTGGTCAGGTTCTCGGATTGGTTGCGAAACGGGACGCTGAGCACGACCGCCGGGACCCCGTCCACCGCCTCGGGGTTGACCCGTCCGTCGAACCAGCCCTCGGGCACCCGCTCGGAGGCCCGAGCCGCTGCTTCGTGCGCCCGTCCGGCGTCGCGCGAGCCGATCACCACCCGCACGCCGGCGCGCCCCAGCCGCAGTCCCAGCCCGAAGCCCAGAGCGCCCGTCCCGCCGACGATGGCCACCGTTGGCGCCTCCGCGGACACGGCGGCGGAGTATAGGGTTGGCCCCCCATGAGGCTGGCGGGGCGATCCGCGTTGGTCACCGGCGGCGCCTCGGGCATCGGGGCGGCCACCTCCCGCCGGCTGGCCGCCGAGGGCGCCCGGGTCGCCGTGGCTGACCTGGACGGGCCGGGCGCCCGGGCGGTCGCCGGCGAGCTCGACGGGCTGGCGCTCGAGATGGACGTGCTCGACGTGGCTTCGGTCCGGGCCGGGGTCGAGGCCGCGGTGGCCGAGGTGGGGGAGCTCGACGTGCTGGTCAACAACGCCGGGGGTGGCCGAGGGGCTCCCCAGTTCTTCGTCAACACCGACGAGGGCGAGTGGAACCACCTGCTGGCGCTGAATCTGCGCAGCGTCCTGGCCGTGACCCACGCCGTGCTTCCCGCCATGCAGCGGCGCAAGCGCGGGGCGATCGTGAACGTGGCCAGCGAGGCGGGCCGGGGCGGCTCCCAGGCCAGCGTCGTCTACAGCGCGGCCAAGGCGGGCGTCATCGGGTTCACCAAGGCGATCGCCCGCGAGGGCGCCCACTACGGCGTGCGCTGCAACGCGGTCGCTCCCGGGCCGATCGAGACGCCGCTGCTGGACTCGATGGTCGAGGCCAGCGACCTGGGCGGGCGGCTGCGCCAGGGGATGATCGACTCGACCGTGATGGGCCGGCCGGGTCAGCCCGACGAGGTGGCCGCCGCGATCGCCTTCCTCGCCTGCGACGACGCCTCCTACGTGACCGGGGAGACGATCGGCGTCAGCGGCGGGCTGACGATGTGGTGATCGGCGAGCTGCGGGTCGGCGACGAGCGGGTCGACACGTTCGAGGTCGAGGAGCGGCACACCACCGACGTGGGCGGCACGATCGCCGCGCGGGTGCTCTCGACGCCGAGCATGATCGGGATGATGGAGCGCAACGCGGCGCGGCTGGCCTTTCCCAAGCTGCCGCCCGGGAGGGCGACGGTCGGCTTCGAGGTCTGTGTCCGGCACGTGGCCGGGGTCCCGGAGGGGGCGGTCTGCACGGTGCGGGCCACCCTGCGCGAGATCGCCGACGCGCGCAAGCTGCGCTTCGACGTCGAGGTCCGCCAGGGCGATCGGGTGATCGGCCTCGGCACCCACGAGCGGCGGGTGGTGGAGGTCGAGCCGCCGGATTAGGCGAGCCCCAGACGCCGCTGCCTATAGTGGAGCGGGTGTCGCGCCCGGTGATCGGCATCTGCACCGCGCTGGAGCGCGCCCGCTGGAGCCACTGGGACCAGGAGGCGGTGCTCCTTCCCCGGT
This sequence comes from Solirubrobacteraceae bacterium, assembly GCA_035264745.1. GTDB lineage: Bacteria > Actinomycetota > Thermoleophilia > Solirubrobacterales > Solirubrobacteraceae > DATAEY01. Next base: position 2,721 of record DATFPO010000123.1, read on the forward strand.
CCTATGTCCAGGCGGCGCAGGCGGCGGGCGGGCTGGCGATCCTGATCCCCCCGGATCGGGCGCTGGTCGCCGACACGGACGAGATCCTGGAGCTCATCGATGGCCTGGTGCTGGCGGGGGGCGCCGACATCGACCCCTCCGCGTACGGCGCCGAGCGCCACCCCGAGACCGTGCGCACGGTCCCCGAACGGGACGCGGCGGAGATCGCGCTGGCTCGTGGCGCGCTCGAGGCCGATCTGCCGCTGCTCGGGATCTGTCGGGGAATGCAGCTCATGAACGTCGCTCTGGGCGGCACGCTCCACCAGCACCTGCCCGAGACCCTGGGCCACCACGAGCACCGGCGGACCCTCGGCTCGTTCGAGGGAGCCGACCACGACGTGCGGCTCGAGTCCGGCTCGCTGGCCGCACGCGCCGCCGGCGAAGAGCTCCACGGGACCAAGTCCCATCACCACCAGGGCATCGATCGCCTGGGGGAGGGCGCGGTGGTCACCGGCTGGTCCACCCTCGAGGGGCTGCCGGAGGCGATCGAGCTGCCGGACCTGCGCTTCGCGCTGGGGGTGCAGTGGCATCCCGAGGTCGACGAGCGCTCACGGCTGATGTCGGCCCTGGTCGAGGAGGCCCGCGCCCGCCGGCTCGCGCGCGCGGCGACCTAGGACGCTAGCGCCACAGCTCGGCCTCGACCGTCTCGACCGGCTGGCCGTCCAGGATCAGGCGGCACCACACCTCGGCCGTCCAGGTTCGCAGGGCCTGGTCCGAGGCCAGCGTGCCGATCGCGGACTCCCATTCGGAGCGGTCGAACCGCAGCTCGTCGCGGAGCCGGCCGTCGGCCAGGAACCCCGGCCGCGCGGCCCCCAGCAGATACTCGCGCACGTCGAACCCGAAGCCCGCCTTGATCCGGGACGCCACCCCGCCGGGCAGATGCCGGGCGCCCAGGTCCCGAAGCACGCCCTTGCGCTCCGGCCGCGTCCGGGCCTCGAGCGGCAGGTTGAGCGCCAGCGCCACGACCGCGGGGTCCAGGAACGGTACCCGGGTCTCGATCGACTCCTGCATGGTGTTCTTGTCCTGGCGGTTGAGCAGATGGGGCAGGAAGGTCGAGAGCTGAGCCAGCAGGCCGGTCTCCAGTGCCCTCCGGGCGCCGTCGTGGTGGGCGTACGCCGCGACCGCGCGCTCGGCCACGCCGGCGTGGTAAGCGGCCGCCGCCTCGGTGACCGGCGGCCGCGTCAGCCGTGACGGGGGGTGCCGCTCCAGGCGCCGGCGCAGGCCGCGCAGCGCGCCACGCCCGCGCCGGCGCCACAGGTCGCCGATCCGGGCCCGGAGCCGGCGCGCGCGCTGCTCGATCAGCATCCGGCGCGGCTGGAAGGCCTCGAACGGGTCGCGGTCGAGGAAGTCGTAGCCGCCGAACAGCTCGTCGGCGCCCTCGCCGCTGAGCAGCACCTTGACCCCATCGGCGCGGGCGAGCCGGGCGATCTGGGCCATGGGCACCGAGCTCTCGTGCATGAGCGGGAACTCGTTGTGCGCCACGGCCGGCACCAGGCCCGCGCGCCAGGCCGCTGCGTCGGTGCGCACGGTTCGCAGCTCGATCCCCAGCCCCGACGCCACCCGCTCGGCCCAGTGGGCCTCGTCGGCGGCGGGCTGATCGGCGATCGACGCGTTGTAGGCGACGATGCGCGGGTGCCGCTCGCGCGCGAAGGCGGCGACGAGGCTGGAGTCGAGACCTCCCGAGCACATCGTCCCCACCGGCACGTCGGCCATCAGCCGCCGCTCGACCGAGGCGCGCAGCTCGGCCTCCAGCCGGTCGGCGAGCTCGGCGCGCCCGCGCCCCTCGAGCGCGCCGGCCAGCTCCGGATCCACCGCCGCGGCCGGCTCGTACCAGCGGCGCCCGCGCGTCTCCAGCGTCTCCAGGTCCACCGTCACCACGGTCCCCGGCAGCTGCCGTTGGACTCCCTCGACGGGAGTGTCGTGCCCGTTGGCCCAGCCGTAGGCCACGTGGTAGGCCAGGACCTCGCGGCGCGCGCGCCGCGGGACTCCGGCCGCCAGCAGCGCCCGGATCTCGCTGGCGAACCACAGCCCCTCGCCGTGGTGGGCCAGGTAGAGAGGCTTGACCCCGAAGCGGTCGCGCACCAGCAGCAGCCGCCGGCCCGGCCCGTCCAGGGCCGCGTAGGCGAACAGCCCGTTGCAGCGCTCGATCGCCGCCTCGCCCCAGGCGTCGAGTGCCCGCACCAGCGTCTCGGTGTCCGAGCCGCCGCGCCAGCCGTCGGGGCCCAGCCGCGCCCGCAGGTCCAGGTGGTTGAACACCTCGCCGTTGTAGGTCAGCCACCAGCGACCGGCCGGCCCCCTGATCGGGGCGCGTCCGGCAGGCGAAGGGTCGACGATCGCCAGACGGGTCTGAACCAGGCCGACCGAGCCGATCACCTCGACCCCGCGGTCGTCGGGGCCGCGGTGCGCGAGCGCGCTGGCCATGCGCTCGAGCGCCTCTCGGTCCGGGACCCGGCCCGGGGGCATGACGCAACCTGCGATGCCGCACATGCGGCGCGGGACTCTAAGGCGCGTGCCGCTGCCGGACGGCCTCGACCCGGCCAGCCAGGGCGGCGGCGCGCGGGCGCCGGCTACATATACTCCGCGCGGGTTGCGAGGGTCGAGGGCCATCCGGACCGCCGCCTGGACCGTCCTGGCCGCCGGGGTGACCGCTCCCCTCGTGCGCCGGCGGCTGCGCCTCTCGGCGCCCGCCGTGGGCGTGGTCTCGGGCGCGGCCCCCATCGCCCTCTGCGTGCTGCGCCCGCGCACCCGCGCACGCGACGTGGCCACGTGCTGCCTTCAGATGTGGGCGTACATCGCCCTGTACCAGATGCCCCACGACGACCCCGGGGCACTCGAGCGGCGTGTCCACGTCGATTATCCGGTGCGGGTCGACAGTCTGCTGGGGCTGGGCGCGCTGCCCACCCTGCGCCTCCAGCGCTGGCTGGCGCGGCCGGGCCGGATCACCAGGTTCGACCGCCTGCTGATCTGGGTGCACTGGATCTGGTTCCTGACCCCGCACGCCGCGCTGGCCTACATCCTGGTGCGCCGGCGCGACATGTTCGCCCGCGCCGCCACCCTCATGTACGCCGTGTTCGACCTGGGGTTGATCGGGTACTGGGCGCTGCCGACCGCTCCACCCTGGTACGCGGCGCAGCGGGGGCGCATCGAGGGCGACGACATGCCGGCGCTGCGACGGGTGATGTACGAGCACGGCGAGCAATTCTGGGAAGACGGGTGGCAGCCGCTCTACGATTTCCTGGGAGGCAATCCACTGGCCGCTATGCCGTCGCTGCACTTCGCCACATCGGTCATGGCTGCGCACCTGTTGAGTGAGGTCGGCAGGCCGGCGGCGGTGGTGGGGTGGAGCTATGCGATCACCCTGTGCCTGGCCCTGGTCTACCTGGGCGAGCACTACGTGATCGACCTGGTCGCGGGGCTGGCCCTGACCGAGGGCATCCGTCGCGCGGCGGCGCCCGTCACGCCCCTGACCGTGCGCGTCTCGCGCTGCGTCCAGGTGCTCGAGGCCCGGGCCGCCGGATGACCGTGCGAGACGACGCCCTCACCACTCCTGAGGCGTCGACCGCGCCGGTGAGCGCGCCCAACCCGGCGCCCGGCGACGACACCGACGAGGAGATGCCCCGCGCGGGGGTCTCCCGCCGCAGGATGGTGGCCTTCGCGCTGTTCTTCGTGTTCGCCCTCGGCTTCCTGTACTTCGTCCTGCCCCGGCTGGCCGGGATCCGGGAGACCTGGAACCGCATCGACTCGGGCGAGCCGGGCTGGCTGGCCGTCGCCGCCGGATTCGAGGTGCTCTCGTTCGGCGGCTACATCGTGCTGTTCCGGACCGTCTTCGTACGCGGGTCTGCGCGCATCGACTGGCGCGAGAGCTACCAGATCACCATGGCCGGGCTGGCGGCGACGCGGCTGTTCGCCGCCGCCGGCGCCGGCGGGGTGGCGCTCACCGCCTGGGCGGTGCGGCGCTCGGGGATGGAGGCTCGCACCGTCGCCTGCCGCATGGTGGCCTTCATGTCGCTGCTGTACGCCGTGTTCATGGGAACCCTGGTGGTGGACGGGATCCTGCTGCGGACCGGGGTGTTCCCCGGCCCGGCTCCGCTGGCCTTCACGGTCATCCCGGCCGCCCTGGGCGGCACCGCGATCGCCATCTTCCTGGCCATGTCGCTGGTGCCCGCCGACTTCGAGCGGCGGCTGGGGAGC